>DASWYH010000901.1:0-9097 GCA_036405095.1 Gemmata sp.
TTGCCACGCGTAGGACTGGAAAGTTCAGCCGCCCGGCTTCGGACATTCCAATCAGCGGGTGCGACAGAGATATGGAACCGCGGCCGAACCGCGTGCGGCTCACTTCCGCATGTCAACGGTCGCCTTTTCGCCTGCCCGCACCCCGATCGAAATCGTTGCGGGGCCACCGGGACCGTCCACCTTGACGCTCACACGCTTCTCGGCGCCTGGGTCAATCGGGCGCGTCGTGAACGAGTGGCGCGTACCGGTCTGGTTGGTGTCGATCCCGTCGAAGGTCACCTTCGCACCGTCGGAAGCGATCACGGTAATGGTCGCCGGGGCCGCCTCGCCCGTTGCGTTCGTCACAGGGAGGGGGAGCGGTTGCGGGTCCAGCGGTTGCGGGTCCAGCGGTTGCGACGGGACCACGCTGTACGATGGCGCGATGTATGCGCCCGGGATCGCCGGGATCCCGAGTGAGTTGTAACCGTAGTTGCGGTAACCGTAACCGCCGCTGTACCCGTACCCGCCGTACCCATAGCCGAGGTTACCATAACCCAGACCGGAACCGTAACCGTAACCCAACCCGGAACCGATGCCGATGAAGACCCCGCCGCGGTAACCGGAGTTGTACGGCACCGTGTAATGCGGGTGAGCGCCGCCGACGTAGTGAGCCCCTCCAATGTGAGTGCCCGGGTGGACACCCCCGATATGGGCACCACCAACGTGTCCACCGGCGTGACCGCCACCGTGGTGCTGAGCCGATGCGGAGCCGGCGGCGAGCGCCGAAACCGCCAGAACCGAACATAACCGGAGAGCATGAAGGAGTGACACGACATAGCCCCGCGCGAGGAAAGTGGCCCCGGGGAGGTGCGTCCGTGCGGCATGGCCGGGTGCTGTGTGCATTGTACCACGCTCCGCGGCAGGCGCGCAACGCCCGCGACCGAATCGGCGCGTTCGTGTGTCCCGTCGGAGCGGTCCCGACCGGAATGGTGAAAGTCACCCCGAACCGGCGCGAACCCGTACACTATTAGCTCAAGCCGTTTGGTGTTCTCGGAGTCATGATGCCGTTCAAAGCTTTGGGCCTTCACCCCCTTCTCGTCCGCGCCACCCAGGAACTCGGGTACAAGGAACCGACACCCGTTCAGGCCGGTGCGATCCCGCCCGCGCTCACCGGGCGCGACGTGCTCGCCACCGCCCAGACCGGCACCGGGAAAACCGCCGGGTTCCTGCTCCCGATCCTGCACCGGTTCATCGGGCAACCGCGCGGCGGAACGCGCGCGATCGTTCTTTCCCCCACGCGCGAGTTGGCCGAACAGATCCTGGACGTGTGCTCTGGGCTCGCGAAGCACACGCCGATTCAATCGGCGCTGGTGGTCGGTGGGCGCCCGATCGGCCCCCAGGAGCGCGTTCTCCGTGCGGGCGTGGACATCGTTGTTGCCACCCCGGGCCGGCTCCTCGACCTGCTCCAGAGAAATATCGCGAAACTCGATCGCGCCACGACGCTCGTGCTCGACGAGGCCGACAGCCTTTTCGACATGGGGTTCCTGCCCGACGTGCGCCGGATCATGAGCCGCATGCCGGCGCGCTCACACACACTGCTCTTCTCCGCGACGATGCCGCCGGTGATCGCGGGGCTCGCGAAGGACGTGCTGCGCGACCCCGCAACGGTTCAGATCGGGCGCCGCAGCTCCACCGCAGTAGGCATCACGCAAGCGGCATACCCGGTGCCCACGCACCTGAAAACGGCCCTGCTGCGACACCTGCTGCGCGAAACGGACATGCCGTCGGTGTTAGTGTTCACACGCACCAAGCACGCGGCCAAGAAGATCGCGAAGCTGGTCGCTTCGGACGGCTTCAAGGTCGCGGAGTTGCACAGCAACCGCACCCCGCCGCAGCGCGCCGCGGCTCTGGACGGGTTCCGTCAGGGCAAGTTCCAGGTGATGGTCGCGACCAACATTGCGGCCCGCGGGCTCGACGTGAACCACATCACGCACGTCATCAGCACCGACGTTCCCGACGTCCCCGAAGACTACGTTCACCGGATCGGGCGCACCGGCCGCGCCGGCGCGACCGGCGACGCCTTTATCTTGTTTTCGCGCGACGAAGAGGACTCGCTGGCGCGTATCGAGCGCCAGGTCGGCCAGCGCCTGCCGCGGGTGACGCTCCCGGATTTCGATTACACGCTCGCGGCCCCGCCCCCGGCACCCAACGCACCGAAGCCGGGCCGGAGCGGAGGTGGTGGGGGCGCGCGCCCACCACAAAGCGGGAAACCGTCGGGAGCGAAGCGCCCACAAGGTCAGGGGCAACCGCGAACGAAGGGGAGCGGGGCGCCAAAGGGTCGCCCCGGAGGAGGCCCCGGACGCCCCGGACCGCGAAAATGAGACAACGAAGGAGTCACACCACAGGTTTGGTGAGCCGTGCCCCGCGCAACAAATGCATGGGGCACGATTCCGCACTCACCGGACATGTGAATGTGAGCGCCACGTGGCCCGTTGCGATGCACTCTCGAGCAACCGCGTGCAAAGTGCAAATGTGAAACGTTCGACGTGGCGGATTGAAAGCGGGGACCAGTTCGGGGTGTTGGAGCAAGTGCTCGAAGTAACTCGGGATCCACTCGCCGCGGCCGTCATCGACCTTTGGAGCGAAACACCCGCCGCGAACGACTGGCACCTGTTCCCATGTGTCAACGCACCCGTCAGAATCCGGTTGCGGGGTGAAGAAAGAGACTTCCAACCGCTGGTCCCACAGTTCGGCGAGTCGCTGGCGGTCGGTTTCCGACAGTCCCGACCACCACCGTTCCGCAACCGGCCGCGCACCCACAGGCAGCGCCGCGAACAAGTCGGAGGGGAACGGTTCCATTTGTCACCGGAGTGCGAAGGGGGGGACTTGAACCCCCACGATCTTGCGATCGACAGAACCTAAATCTGTTGCGTCTGCCAATTCCGCCACCCTCGCGTTACCAGCACAGACCCATTATAGTAGCCAGGCGTTCGCATCGGCGAGATTCGCTTGCTACCCGACTCGGTTCCGCCTCCGGGGCCGCTCGCCCATTTTCGTCTCGCGCCCCACAATTGACCCGAATACCCTCCCCAGCCCCGGCGCGCGCAGCAAAGCCGCGATCAGTGCCCACGGCCCATCCCCGCTCGGTCGCGACCGCCTGTGAGTGCGGACCTGCTCCCGAGCGGTCAATGTTCAATGTAAAAGCGAATTTTAATCCGTATTTGGGCAACGAACTTACATGCAGTGCCGCAGTTACGATCAGGCACTCAGCTATTGTGCCACGGCTCTTTCGCCGTTATCCCAACGAAAACTGAGTTCAGGAGTTTTCAGTTCGTTTTCGGCACCGGCGTGCTGTTTCGAGCCCGTGGGGGTGAAAATCGTGTCGCGCTTCCGGGGCTCGAAACAAGAACCGCCCAAATACTAGAAACTCCTGGACTTCGTGTGCCCCCAGCTTACCTATTTTGGGTCTGCGCTGGCGGTCACTCGGGAAGTGGGACATAATGCGGTTCCTAGGTCGCGTTCCGGGGCGCACCAGGACCGCTCAGGAGACGGCCGTGTTCGGCATCGGAAGTAACAACAAGATCAAGATTTTTAGCGGGCGCGCCAACCGGCCGCTCGCCGAGGGCATCGCGACGAAGCTCGCGGTGCCGCTCGGCAACCTGACCATCGGGGACTTCCCGGATCGGGAGACGAGCGTTCGCATTGAGGAGGACGTGCGCGGGCGCGACGTGTTCATCGTGCAGCCCACCTGCACCCCGGTGAACGACCACCTGATGGAACTCCTCATCATCCTTGATGCCTTCAAACGCGCCAGCCCGGCGCGCATCACCACGGTGCTCCCGTACTACGGGTACGCGCGCCAGGACCGCAAAGACAAGGGCCGCGTGCCCATCTCCGCCAAATTGGTTGCCAACCTCATCACAAAGGCCGGGGCCGACCGTGTCCTCGCGCTCGACCTGCACGCGGCCCAAATTCAGGGGTTCTTCGACATCCCCGTGGACCACCTGTACGCGGCCAAGGAGATCGCCAAACACGTTCGCTCGCTGGGCATCGAGCCGGGCGAACTCGTGGTGCTCAGCCCGGACGAGGGCAGCATCAAGAAGGCCCTGGACTTCCAGAAGAACGTCGGCGGCAAGATCGCGGTGGCCGACAAGCGCCGGACCAGCGCCACCGAGATCAAACACGGCCACCTGATCGGGGCGCCGGTCGAGGGCAAGTCGGTCGTCATCTACGACGACATGATTTCCACCGCGGGCACCATTACCGGGGCGGTCAAGGTGGCCCGCGATCACGGCGCGAAACACGTGTTTGTGTGCGCGACCCACGGGGTGCTGTGCGGTCCGGCCATCGAGCGCCTGCGGGATGCCAAAATCGATCAGATCGCGATCACCGACAGCATCCCGCTGCCGCCGGAGAAACACCTCCCCAACATCAAAGTTATTTCGGTCGCGAACCTAATCGCGAATGCGATCCAGCGAATCCACGGTAACGAGTCGGTCAGCGAACTGTTCAAGGACGATCTGCCCGGCGTCAAATGAGGTGCGGGGGGCACCGTGTTTGGCACCCGGCTCTCGCCCCCGACCACGTGTTTTCACCGAATCAGAAACCTGTACATTAGGCGAAACCCGTCCCGTCACCCGACCCCAACGAAACGCTATGCCCGACATTCGCGTAACTTGTCCGACATGCAAGACGCAACTGGAGATCGACTCTGTTTACGAGGGTGAGGAGGTCGAATGCGGTAACTGCCTCCAGGTGTTCACCGCAACTACCAAGAAACCCGCCGGGTCGGACCGCGGTTCAGGGTCGAGCGGAAGTATTCGTGGGTCCACCTCCCGGTCGCGCTCACGGGACGATGACGACGATGACGATTACGACCGGCCGCGCCGCAGTCGCCGGCGGGATGACGATTACGACGATGACGACGACTACGACCCGCGCCCGCGGCGCAGGTCCGGGGGCGGTGGGAACGGGCTCGCGGTCACGTCGCTGGTGTTGGGCATCCTGTCCCTCCCGTGTTGCCTGTGCCCCCTGGTCGGCATTATGACCTCGATCGGCGCAATTATTACCGGCTCCATCGGCATGAAAAACCGGGAAGGTAAAGGGATGGCGGTTGCCGGTTTGGTCATGGGCATCATTGGGTTGGTGCTTGCCATAATCAATGCTGCCGCCGGCGCTGCAATGAACATGAACAACCCGAACCGGTTTCGTTAATTAAGGACTACCCGACAGAACTCCCGGCTAGCTGGGATTTGCAAGCGTTTTTCGATGGCCCGGGGGGAGTCCTAAACTCGCCCTCGTCGTGCTGATTTGATACGGGAGGCTCGTGTTGCGCTACGTCGTTTTGCTTGTGGCTACCGGGCTGTGCGGGTGCTTCAACGATCCGAAACCGGCCCCGACCGCGTTCAAATCGGAGCCGCACGGGCACTCGCACGAAAGTGAGCACATGCTCAAAGAGGACGCTGGGCATTACCACGCTGCGCTCACCGCTCACCTCTCCCAGAAAGACGGCAACGAACTCGACATCTTTTTCGAGACGATCGACTCACCGCCGAAACCGCACGCGCTGCCCGTGGCGAAGTTCACCGCGACCGCGAAGACCGCTTCGGGCCAAGAGTACACACTCGCGTTCGAGCCGGCGCCGTCGGGCGAGCGTGAGGGCGATCCGGAAGGGCGGTGCTCTCACTTCGTTGCGAAAGCCGGTTGGATGAAGCCCGAAGATGTGCTCACCGTCACCGCGACTGTGGATATTGACGGGAAGCCCACACCGATCGCGTGGAAGAACTTCAGTCCCCAAAAGTACGCCCACCACGTCGAATAGCCCACGCGGGCGGCGTTCGGGCGCGGCCACAAGCGTCGCCACCGATGCGGTGCCCGCGATGCCGTGCGCGTAGAAACCTGTAACCTAACAGAAGGAATCTTCAAACTCAGCATTTGGAAGTTGCAATGCCGCGCGTACTCATCGCCGACAAACTGGAGGCGTCCGGGGTCGAACTCCTGCAAGCCGCAGGGATCGAGGTGGACAACCGACCCGGGTTGAAGGGCGACGAACTCAAAGAGGCGATCCGCGCCGCCGACGCGGTCATTTGCCGGTCGCAGCCGAAGGTGAGTGCGGAGTATCTTGAGAACCCCGGAAAGTGCCGCGCGATCGCCCGCGCGGGTGTCGGTGTGGACAACATCGACGTGGCCGCCGCCACCCGGAAGGGCGTCGTGGTGATGAACACGCCCGGCGGGAACACCGTCTCCGCCGCGGAGCACACAATCGCGC
Source organism: Gemmata sp. (assembly GCA_036405095.1). Taxonomy (GTDB): domain Bacteria; phylum Planctomycetota; class Planctomycetia; order Gemmatales; family Gemmataceae; genus Gemmata. The sequence continues at coordinate 6,248 of DASWYH010000901.1, forward strand.
TGTTGCTGGCGCTGTCGCGCCGTATTCCGGTCGCCGATGCGACCATGAAGGCGGGCGGTTGGGACCGAACCAAGTTCGTCGGAACGGAGGTCGCGGGCAAGACGCTCGGCGTGATCGGGCTGGGGCGCATCGGGCGCGAAGTGGCCCGCCGCGCGAAGGGCCTGGACATGAAGGTGATCGCACTCGACCCGTTCGTGACAGCCGCGAAGGCCGCCGAACTGGGCTACGAAACGGCCGCGAACCTGGATGAGCTTCTGCCGAAGGTCGATTACCTGACCCTGCACGTTCCGGGCGGGGCCGAGACCAAGAGCCTGATCGGCACGCGCGAACTGGGCCTGATGAAAAAGACCGCGCGCATCCTGAACGTCGCCCGCGGCGGCATTGTGGACGAAAAGGCCCTCGCCGACGCACTCACGGCGGGCACCATCGCCGGCGCCGGGGTCGATGTGTTCAGCGCCGAACCGATCGTGGCGGACAACCCGCTTCTTAAAGCACCGAACATCGTTCTTACGCCACACCTGGGCGCGTCCACCCTCGAAGCGCAAGAGAACGTGGCGGTCGAAGCGGCGCAACTCATCAAAGATTTCTTGCTGAACGGGCAGGTGGCGAATGCGGTCAACATGGCGGCCGTGAACCCGGCGGAACTCGCTGAGGTGCGGCCCTATGTCGATCTCGCCCGCCGATTGGGCTTGCTCCAGGCCCAGGTCGCGCAGGGGGCGATTCGCCGGGCGTCGCTCACGTACCGCGGCGAACTCGCGGGCCAGAAGACGCGCCTGCTCACCGCCGCTTTCACCGCCGGGATGCTCGAATACCGGCTCAGCGAGGGGGTGAACCTCGTGAACGCCGAGGTGCTCGCGCGCGAGCGGGGGATCGAAATCGCAGAAGCGTCGAACCCCAAAAAGGGCGACTTCGCCGCGCTCCTTCACACCGAGGTCGAGACCGAATCCGGAACGACGGTCGCCGCCGGTACGCTCTTCGGCGACCAGTACGTTCGGCTCGTGCAGCTCGGGCCGTACCGTATGGAGGGCTACCTCGACGGGGTGTTGCTCGTGTTCTTGCACCGTGACGTTCCCGGCTTGATCGGGTTCGTGGGCACGATCTTCGGCAAGCACAAGGTGAACATCGCCCAGATGACGGTGGGGCGCCAGGCGCCCGGTGGACAGGCGATCGGCATCCTGAACCTCGACAACTGGCCCTCGGACGAGGCGCTCGCGGAGGTGAAAGCGCACCCGCAGATCAGTTCTGTGATGGTGGTGAAGCTGCCTCCCGCCGGCGAACTCCCGGCGTGGCTCGGGTAAGAATCGAGGACGAGTGCTATTTCACCGCGTCGAGCTTCGTTTCCGCGGTGACCGGCCCCGTCGGCGTGGGCACGGTGGCGCGGACCACGAGCGGCGCATTGAACGGCCCGGCGTCCGGGGCGAACGTGACGACCAGTTCGCTCTCGCTCTTGTCAGCGGCGACTATCAGCCTTGCCGCGGTCACGCCTTTCACGTGTTCCGGTAGCACGAGTTCGACACTTGCCGGACCGGTCAGGTTCTTGCTGCGGCTCACCTTGACCGCGAGGCGCACTTCCCCTTCGGCGCGGACGCTCGTTTTCTCGCAGCGCACGTCCAGACGCCCGGGGCCGACGACCACAATCATCTGCTGGTTCTGTTCCGTCGAACTGAAGCTGACCTGATGTTTGCGCCCGTCTTGTGGGTCGCGCACGGTGGCCGTGGCCATCACGCAGACGCGGCACGTACGGCCCATCTCCATCCAGGGCGGGAGGAACGCCGGGTACGCGAACTCCGTTTCACCGGGCTTCAGCGCGAGCACCGGACCGGTGACCCCTTGGAGGTGTCGGGCCTGCTTGTCCGCGAGTCGAACGTGAATCGTCCCGTCGAACCCGTTGCGGTCGATCTTGTATTTCCGGTAGTACGTTTCGCCGCGCGGCGCGCTCGTCATCACGTACTGATCGACGATCTTGAACGGCGTCGGGAACGCGACCTGGAACTTGAGATCGGGTGCCCCAGAAAACGTGGCGCTACCGTGATAGATCTTCTTCAACCCGGTCACGCCCAGACCGGCGATCCGGAGCGGATGGGCCGAGATGATCACCTCGGCGCTGGCTGTGAGGACCACATCGGCGCTTTTCTGTGTCGCGGCGATAGTGACTGCTTTTGCCGTAACGCCTCTGGGGAGTTGCTCCGCGCTCAGGACGATCGGCCCCTTGAACCCGCCGAACCGCTCGGCCGTCACCTTGACGTTGACCTTGTCCCCGCGCGGCACCGTCCACACATCCGACGCGACCGTCAGCGCGAACCCGGGGGGCACCGCTTCCGGCGCATCGAGAACACGCAACCGGTACACGAAGTTCGCGCCCCCTCGCGCGCGGAACTTCTCCGTGACAGTTACGGTGTACGTGCCGTCACTTGGGGGCACGAACACGAGCGGGGCGGGGTCGGACTTCTCGCTCGCTTCTGCTTGCGCAAGCTCTTTCCCACTTGCATCGAGTACGCGCACAACCGCCCACAGCGGCGACTCGTACCGTTTCGCCTGAAGATCGAGCGTGTAGTTCGCGCCTTTCTTGAGGTCGAGTTTCCACGTTCCCGCGTGGCCGGGGCGGTCGATCTGGCCGTTGAGTGCGCACGGGACGGTTGGGCTGTGATCGGCGGGGGTGAGGTTCTTCAATCCGTCCGGCCTGGCATTCAGTGGGAAGTGAAACGCGGGCACGTTTGCGGTCGTGACGGTGAGCCGGTATACGTACGCCGGGCCGCCGAGCGTCCGGGCGTCGGTGATGCGAACGCGGTACGTTCCGCTCGATTGGGGCGTGAACTTCACGCTCGCATCGGTGCCGGGGCAGGGGTGCAG
>DASWYH010000902.1:0-1928 GCA_036405095.1 Gemmata sp.
CGCGGGCGAGTGCCTGCCCGGCCGCGAGCCAGTCGGCCGGGCGGTCGTGCGGAGTGGTGAGGACCGCGAGCAGCGGCGAGCGGTCGGCCAGCTCGCGGTCCCGCCCGGCCCGCCCGTCACCGAGATCGAAGGTGCGCACCACGAGCGGCCCGGCGACCGAACCGAGGGCGCTGAGCCCCAGCGCGTAACCGGGCATACCGTCGCGGCTGCGGGTCCGGTTCCAGTGCATCCACGCGGCCAGTTCGCGGCGGAACGCGGGCGCCGCGAGTTGCTGCCGGTCGGCGTCCGCGATCAGCTCGGCCAGCCGATACCGGCGGTCCGGTTCGGCAACGGGCACGAACACCGCCCCCTCGGCCCGGGCGTCCCGTTCGAACTCCTCAATGAGAACGGGGAACACCGGGTCTGGGAGAAACGGGAACCGGTGCGTCCGGCGGCGCGGGATCGCCGCGAACAGGGCCTCGCCGGGCGGGTCCGGGTCCGCGTCGTCGTCGGTGTCGATCCGGATTCGGGCGAGCAGGTCGGGCTGGTGCGGGTCCGGGAACGTTTTCACCCGGGGCCGGTGGCCGAAGTGCCAGAGCGCGACCCGCAGATGAAACAGGGCCGCCCCGCAACTGATGACCAGTTCGCGGTCGTGCGGGTCCACGACCGGTAGCGCGCGGGTGCGGTCGGCGAACAGCTCCAGGGTGGCGCCGTCGGAGTGGAACAGCCACGGCTGGCTGTTGTGGCTGGACGGGGCGAGGACCGCGTACCGGACGGCGAACCGGAGCCAGTCGCGCACCAGCCCGTCGCGCGGGAAATCGGCTTCGGACACCGCCCAGGGGTCGCGGGAAGCGGGCATGGGGTTCATCCGTCGGGGGTGTCGAGGAGGTGCTGCAAGCGGGCACCGAGTTCGCCTGGGAAGCACGCCACCCAGGTCGCGTCGATCAGTCCAACCTCGATAAGATCGCGCAGGTGCGTGCGGTCCTTGTCGCGGTTGGCGTTCAGCTTCATCCGCACAAGGGCGCCGAGCGCGGCAACGCGGAACGAACCGCCCGGTTCGCTCTCATCGACATCCGGCGCGGGGGTGAGGTGCTCTTCGCGGACCTTCTCGCTGGCGAAGACGATGTGAACGGCATCGCGGGCCAGCGCGCCGGTGCCGTCCAGGAACATGTCGATGCTGGCCGCGTGTCGGTACACGAACCCGACCGCTTCCAGTGCGGCTTTCGCGGCGGCGAAGTCCGCCCGGCGGATCAAGATATCCACATCGCGGGTGTTGCGCACGGCGGCTTCATCGACGCGCCCGACCCATTCGGCGACGGCGTTTCCACCGACAACGGCGTAGGGCACACCAGCCCCGCCAAGGGCGGTTACGGCGCGGCGCAGTCGGTCACGAACCTGTTCCACAGCGCGAACCGTCCTTTCCCACCCAGAAAGTGCTCCGCCGGGTGTTCCCCTCTGCGGTTCTACGGTCAATCGCGTGGGGAAAGGAGTCACAGCGGTTCCCATCCGTTCGAAACACTTAAACAACTGCGAGAAAGTCATTCGGCCAAATCGGCCAAAAGTTCCCCGGTGGCGATGCGCCGACCCGGGACCGTGGAGCACAACCCTTCGGATAAAAGACCGTTGAATTATACCCCGAAGGGGTTGCCGCCCACGGCCCCGGCGTGCCAACGCGCACACGGGGGAACTACCGTTCGAACTCACCCGGTCCCGGCGCCCTCGCTCGCGGACCGGGCCAACTTCGCGTACTTCGCCAGCACCCCGCCCGTGACCCGCAGCGCGGGCGCCTTCCATTGGCCCTTCCGCGCCTGGAACTCCGCATCGGGGATGTTCAGCGTGAGGGCCTTCGCGTCACCGTCGATGGTGACCGAATCGCCGTCCCGGACGAGCGCGATCGGGCCGCCCACCCACGCCTCGGGGGCGACGTGCCCGACCACCAGCCCGTGCGT
>DASWYH010000903.1:0-9106 GCA_036405095.1 Gemmata sp.
TAAAAGGGGAGGGGCTTTCAGCAGCAGACTAGCTCTTCGGTTTTGAGCCCCCCTCCCTTTCTAGGGGAGGGGTTCTTCTCCCCCGCCTCTCCCACGGCACGAACAGCACGTAGAACGCGAGCGAATACAGCGCAAAGTGCCCCACTTCGAGCGTGAAAAACGTGATGACGTGGAACGCCACGCCCACCCACAGGCACAACGCGCGCGTCCGGCGGAACGCGAGCAGCACAGGGAACGCCAGTTCCCACGCAATCGCGACCCATGAACTGAGCCGGTGCAAGAATGCGGGCAGGTACGGGCTGAGGGCCGGCGTCAGCGACCATTCGAGATCGTGGTTCACAAAGTACATCACGTAGCCGCTCTGCCAGCCCGGCGAGAGCAACTTGTACACGGCACTGAACCCGTACAGGCACACGAACTGCACGAGCAGCACCTTCGCCGGCCACCCGGGCACCACACACGCGCCCGCGCGCCCGTTCTGGCGCACCGATTCCACGCCCCACACGGCCCCCGAGCGCCCCACCGCGACCGCAAGGAACAACGAGTTGCGGATCTGGTCCCCGCCGTTGCACAGCCCGTAGTTGATGTTCCAAAACGACACCGCGCACGCCCAACACACAAGGCCGCTCACGAGGGGCCGCCAGCCCACCAACAGCCCCACCGCGGCACAGGCCCACGCCGCCATGAGAACCGCCGGCCCCCACGACCCGGGGAGCACTCGCAAGAGCGACCAGTAGTAATGCCCGTCCCGAAAGCGCGACGGGTACGCGTTCGGGCCGCCCAGCCCGCTCTCGGAGAAGAACGCCCCGAACTGCGGCACGCACGCGATTCCGATGTCGAGCAGCGCCACCAGCGCAACGGCGACCCGCAGCGCGGCCATGCGCTCCGCCGGGATCGGTCGCAGGAACCAGCGCCACCGGTTGAGCGCGCCCGGAAGGCGGGGCTGGATGCCGACGAACAAAGGAACGGAAGGGGCGGTGCTCACGGCGCGGCCCCCGCTTTCAGTTTCACGAACCCGTTCGCAACGGGGTCGAAGCCCTCAAGCGGAAGCAGCCCGGGCTCTTGTGCGCCGCCGGGGAACCACCTGGCGAACGGGCGCTCGAACGTGACCCGCCGGGGCGCTCCCCGCGGCTCGTCCGGCAGACGGGTCGGAATGTACCGGAACACCAGCACCACTTCGGCGGGGGCCGGGCCATCGGGGTGCGCGGCCCGGTACACGTTCCGCTTCCATTTCAACCAGTGCGAGATCAGCTCCTGGTTCTCGCGCACGCGCTCGGGCAGCCCGCGCCAGTGGTCGGGGCGTGCGGCGACGGCTTCGGGCGTCGCGTGCCAACCCAACATGGTGATGTTGGCTTCGTAGTTGAACTCGCGGTCGTGGACCAGCGGCCAGCGCGCCCCCGGGTGCTCCGGGTCGGCGGGGCTGAACCGCGACTCGACCCGCGCCACCCGCCCGTCGGCGAACCGCAGTTCCGCAACCGGAACAACCGTATGCGGCGGGAAGTCCGGGGTGAACATGTTCCACCCCTGATCCTGTCCGGTCACCTCGGCCCAGAACGCGAGCCCGTCCCCGGCGCGCTCGCTCGCTCGCTGCGCGAACTCGGAGTCGGTGAACCGGCCCCAGCGCTGGGTGGTGCTGCGCTCGGGGTACTCGTCGGCGGGCGTGGGCCGGCGCGGGAGCCACTCAAAAGCGTTCGCCAACGGAACGAACACGAGCTGCCAGAGCGCGAACAGCCCCACGAGCCACGGGAGCCATCCCGCGTTTGCCGGCGGGAGCGGATCGTCCGCCATCGGTTATACCCTCTGGAACCAGCCGAGCGGCCTCATCCCAGAAGTGTAACCCGCAGCACCAACAGGGGAACAGCTCAGCGCGCCGGTTCGGGGGTCGCATCGGCCCCTTGGGGACCAATGCCCCGGAGCCGCTCCCACGGCGCGAACGCCGCGTAGCAGGCGATCGAGTACAGCGCGAACGCGCCGACTTCGAGCGTGAGCAGCGTGCCGAGGTGGAACAGCACCCCCAGCACGAGCGTGGGGGCGCGCGTCAGCCGCAGCACGGCCAGCACCGGGAACCCCAGTTCCCACAGGAGCGTCACCAGCGCCGAGAGCCGCTGTGCCCACACCGGGACGCGGTCCGCCGCGCCGGGGCACAGGGACCACCCGAGGTCGTGCGACACCCAGTACATCACATACCCGCTGCGCCAGATCGGGCTCAGCGCCTTGTAGTAGCCGCTGAAGAAGTAGAGCGCGGCGAGCTGGACGAAGAGGAGCTTCACCGGCCAGCCCGGGACCCAGATCGGGCGCGGATCGGCTTCGTCCCGAACCGACGAGACCGCCCACACCGTGCCGGAACAGCTCACCGCGGTCACCAGAAGGAGCAACTGGCGGATGCGGTCGCCGCCGTTGTGCAGCCCCGGGTTGAAGGTCCACACGGACATCGCGCACGCCCACGCCAGTAGCCCGCTGACGAGCGGGCGCCAGCCCACCAGCAGCGCCACGGCCGAACCGATCCAGATGCCGAACAGGACTCGTGCGCCCCACGCTTCCGGGAGCACCCGCAGCACCGACCAGTGCGCGTGACCGGCGCGGAACCGCCCGTCGTACAGGTGCGCGCTCACCGCGTCCGGGCCGAAGAACGCGGTGAAGTGCGGCAGGTAACCGAACCCGATGTCGATGAGCAGCGCGAGCGCGGCCGCGACGCGCAGGGCCGCGACCCGCTCCGCCGGGATCGGCTCGTTCCACCAGTTCCAGCGCGACAGCGGCCACGGGAACCACGGCCGCACGCCGACCACACGCGCGTCACTCACGGGTTCGCCTCCACGAGAGGGACGAACCGCATCGTCACCACGTCGAAGGCGTCCATTTCGTCGCTCTCGGGGCGCCACCGCGCGAACGGGCGCTCTTCAACGGTTCGCGGGGCGCGTGCCCCCTGTCCCGGCTGGGGCGTCGAAACGTAGCGGTGCTTCATGACGACCGCGACCGGGCGCCCGCGGTGCGGGTGCGCGGCGCGGTACTCGTCCGTCCGCCACCGGAGCCACGCCCGGACCTGCTCCCGCCGGTCGCCCACCGCGGCGGGCAAATCGGCCCACGCGCGCGGGGACCGCGCCACCGCCTCCGGGCTCGCGTACCACACCGGGCACACGAACTGAACCTCGAAGTGGTAGTGCCGGCTGTGAACGATCGGCGCCCGCGGCGGCGGGTCCGCGTAGTCGAGCGGTTCGTACATCGAGCGGAGCGTGTCGCACGTCCCGTCGGCCCACTGGAACTCGGTCGCCACGAACACCGAGTACGGCGGCGGCCCCGGAGCGAACAGCGACCAGCCCTGTTCCTGCCCGCTCGCCTCGGTCCAGAGTTCGAGCGCGTGCCCGGCCCGGTCCGCGGCCCGCTGGAGCGGTTCGTGTGTGGTGAACGTTCCGCGCGTCTGGTGCGCGCTGAGGTTCGGCCGGAGCGGCGCCGCGGTCGGGCGGAGCGGCACGAAGTGCATGAGGTTACTGGCCGGAATGGCGACCAGTTGCCAGGTCGCGAACAGGCCCACGAGAACCGCGAGGACGCGCCTCGCACCCGCCGGCGGTGTAGTGGGCTCGCTCATCCGGGACCGCGCGAAGAGGACGGGCTCGCCCCAACCGTAGCACACCTTCGAGTCCCAGTTTTGGGTCCGGTGCGTAAAATCACGTTGTGAGCGACCCGCCCAGTTCCCGATCCACGAGCGCGCCGTAATGACCCCGACCCCTCCCGTTCAGGCATCGACCGAGTACCAAGCCGCGCTCACGGGCGCGGCGCTGTTCGACACGTCGGGCGCGGCGAAACTCGTGCTGACCGGCCCGGACGCGCCCATGTTCCTCGGGAACCTCAGCACCAACGACACGAAAACCCTTCCGCTCGGCGGCGGGTGCGAGGCGTACTTCTGCGACGCCCGCGCGAAGGTGAAGTTCCAGGCCTGGGTCTACCACATCCGGTTGAGCGACAGCCGACACGCGATGTGGGTCGAAACGACCGCCGGGCGCAACACGGAACTGGTGCAGTACCTGGACCGGTACCTGATCTCGGAGCAGGTCGAGATCGCGGACCGCACGGCGGAGTTCGCGCAGTTCCATCTCGCCGGGCCGGGCGCCGCGCACGTTCTCGGAGCCGCGCTCGGCGAACCGGTCCCGGAGCTGCCCGAGTTCGCCCACATGGAGCGCACCTTCGGGAGCAACGCGACCTGTTCTCTCCGCCGGCGGGATCAGCTCGGCCTGCCCGGGTTCGACATCGTGTGCCGCGCCGATGCCGCCGAGGGCGTCCGGCGCATGCTCCTGACGGCGGGCGCGCGTGCGGCCGGCGCAGAGGTGTTCGAGACGCTGCGCATCGAGGCCGGTACGCCGGTGTTCGGCAAGGACATCGACGACAACCGGTTCGTGATGGAGGTCGGCTTCGCGCCGCGCGCCGTGAGCTACGAGAAGGGGTGCTACCTGGGTCAGGAGCCGATCGTGATGGCCCGCGACCGGGCCGGGCACGTGAACCGCGCGTTTCTCGGTTTGAAGGTACTCGCCGGCGGGCCGCTCCCCGCCGGGTCGAAGGTGTTCCGCGACGGTGCGGAGGTCGGGCTGGTGACTTCGAGCTGCGTCTCGCCGCGCCTGGGTGCGCCGGTCGCGCTGGCGTACCTGAAGTGGAAGCACCAGGAGCCGGGCACTCGGATGGAAGCCGAAACCCCGGCGGGCCAACAGCCGGTCGAGGTGTTAGGGCTGCCCCCGGTGAAGTGACTCACTTGGGCCACGGGAGCGACACCGGGAGCGTCAGCCACCCCTGCACCTGGCCCACGTGCAGCCCCGTGTACACGACCAGGCCGAGCCCGATGAGGCCGTAAATCTGCTTGAAGAACCCCGAGCGGAACAGCCGGCCGGGCGGGCCGAACATCCCGCAGGTGCTGTCGAACAGCCCGTTCACCGCCACAAACGGGATCGCGACGAGCGGCACGGGCGGGGCCGCGGGCGCCGGGGCCAGCGGGGCCGCGGTCACGACCGGCTTGGGCGCCCGGGCCGGCGCGCTTTTCGGTGCGGTTACCGTGGGTCCCACCGGTTTCGGGTGCGGCGCGGGGGCCGGAGCCGGTTCCTTTTTCGCCGCCGGTGCCGGTGCGGGAGCAGGGGGCGGGGCCGGCGGCTCGAACTTCAGCGTCGTCGGCTCGGGCTCGGTGCTCGCGAGGTGCGCGAGCGAGGGCGCGGGCGCGGGCGGGTCGATGCGCCAGCTCGGTGGGAGCGGCGGTTGCGCGATCGGCGGCAGGGTCGCGGCCGGCGGGGGCGTTTCGGCCGGGGCCAGCGGGACCGTCAGCATCTTCTGGAGCAGCGCGTCCAACTCGTCGAGTTGCTGCCGGGTCAAGTCGTTCGGGCTGGGGGCGGTGGCCATGAGAATCCTTCCGCGGCCGAAACCGTGTCGCGCAAGCCCATCGGGCGGGCCGCATTTCGAGCGCAGTCTAGCCCCAGGAAGGGGAGGAAAAAAGGGCAAGTGGGGCGCGAACCGAGCACCCACCGGCCCGGCGCCAACCGACACACTCAGTGGTGCCCCTCTTTCACCTCGTTCCGGTTCCACTTGGGGATTAGAACGAGCAGGTCTTGCGTCCCGTTCGGGACGCACTGGCAGGCGAGCCGAGATTCCGTGGACAGGTCCGGGGCCTTGTCCAGTTCGTCCTCTTCGTCTTCGGTCGCCCGGGAACAGCTCTCCCCCCCCTTCTGCACGTGAACGTGACAGGTCGAGCACGCGCACACGCCGCCGCAGGAGTGATTGATTTCGACCCCGGCGCCGTCGGCGATGTCCAGCACGCTGCCTTCCAACCCGATGTTCCCGAGCGGGAACGTGGCCGGATCCACCGCGACCTCGGTGCTCTTCCCGGTGGCCTCGTCCACGAACGTAACCTTGAACGGCTGGGTCGCCTTCGCCGCCGCACCTTTCTGGATGTAAGGGTTCACGCCCGCCATACTGGTTCGTCCCGTGAGTCAGTGAAAATCGGTTTCCGCGGGTATTGTATCCACCACAAGAAACGAAGGAGCCCGCGAACCGGGGTTCGCGGGCTCCGCTCTTCGTCGTTATTTGCGGCCCGGTGCTACTTGTTGGTGACCGGATAGGAGAGTTCGTTGATAATGCCCCCGACGCCCGGTGTGGTCCGGACCAGCCCCTCGACGAACCGGGCCTCGTCGTTATCTTTCACCGTTCCGCGGAGGACGACATTGTTGTTGCTGTCGGCAAGGATCTGGACGGACTTGGGGTTCGCGAGTCCGCCCGCGTCGATGATGCCGCGGAGGTCGGCCTGGAGGCGCGGGGCCGCAACCCGGGAGACCGGAAACTGCACCTGGGCCGGGTACGCGATCTGCACCGGGAGCGGAACCACGATGCCGCTCTGGGTGGAGGAACTGCTGGAACGTCCGGCGCCGCCGGTGGCGCTCGTTCGCCCGGTGGTGCTCGTCCGCCCGGTAGTACCGGTCGAAGTCGTACCGAACAGCGGTTGCCCGAACCCCCCGGCGGAGCTGGAGGACGACAGCCCCATCGCGTAAGGGTTCCCGTAGAAACTGGAGAACACGTTCGACTTCTGTAAGCTGTTTGTGCTCGTGATGCCAATGTCCGTATACTGCGCGTTCGACGAATCCAGGGCCGAAGTCCCGTTGTTGGAACTGCTTCCGCTCAAGCTACTCCCGCTCGAACTGTTCCCGCTCAAGCTACTCCCGCTCAGGCTGCTCCCGCTCAGGCTGCTCCCGCCCAGGCTGCTCCCACTCGAACTGCCTCCGCGCGTTGTAGTGCCGCTGATCCCTCCGGTACCGCCCGTGGTCCCGGTGGTTCCGGTCAACTGAGCGAACGCGGGAGCGGCCGAGGCCGCGAACACGACCGCACACGCCCAGGCCTTTATTCCGCGCATCGGGTAACCCCTTTATTTCGCGCCGCGCGCTGGTATGCTGCGGCGGTCCACTTCTCCCCACATTATTGACTATCGGCACGCGCCGGTCTAGCGGTCCAGTAATGAGAAATTGTCGTGGGCCGCGGGGCCGCTGTCACGGACCGGCTGTTCCGGTCGGGCGCCCGATCCGCCCCGTGCCCCACACCCAGCGACGAGGATCCCATGCAACTCGGGTTCGTGTCGGCCATCTTCCCCGATCTGCCGCTGGAGCAGGTGCTGGCGTTCGCAGCGGACGAGGGGTTCGCGTGCGTCGAACTCATGTGCTGGCCGCCCGGTAGGGCCGACCGGCGGTACGCCGGTGTCACACACGTTGACGTGACGGACTTCACCGCCGACGCCGCCGCGGGCATTCACGACCTGCTCCGCATCCACCGGGTGGCGGTCTCGGGGCTGGGCTACTACCCGAACCCGCTCGACCCCGACCCGGCGCACCGCGCGCTCGTGAGCCGGCACCTGATAGACGTCATCGGGGCCGCCGCGAAACTCGGCGTCGGCGTTGTGAACACGTTCATCGGGCGCGACCCGGCCGGGACGGTGGACGCGAACTTCGCGCGGGTGCGCGAGGTGTGGCCGCCGGTCCTCGAAGCCGCCACGCGCGCCGGCGTGCGGGTGGGCATCGAGCACTGCCCGATGCTGTTCAGCGACAACGAGTGGCCCGGCGGGAAGAACCTGGCGTCGTGCCCGGCGCACTGGCGGCGGCTGTTCGAGATGTTCCCGGGCGCGCCGCTGGGGCTGAACTTCGACCCGTCGCACCTGATCTGGCAGTCCATCGACTGCGCCAAAGCGATCCGGGAGTTCGGGCCGCAGATCATCCACGTTCACGCCAAGGACGAGCGCATCGACACCGCCCGGCTGCACGACGTCGGGGTGATGGGGCTGGGCTGGCACGTCCCGAAGTTGCCCGGGCTGGGGGACGTGAGGTGGGGCGAGTTCTTCGCCGCGCTGACCGACGCCGGGTACACCGGTCCGGTGTGCGTCGAGGTCGAGGACCGCGCCTACGAGGGCTCGCTCGCCGACCGCCAGCGCGCCCTGCGCCAGAGCCGCCGGTTCCTCGAACAGTTCCTCGGGTAGCGGCTTTTTCGGCCGGGGCCGTGTTATCGGCCCTGGGGCTTTTGCTGGCACCGCGCGCACCAACGATATATGATCGGGGTACGTTCCTCTCGTATCGCTCCCATCTCGCCCACGAGGACAAACACATGCGACGCTGGTTCGCCGCCCCGGTAGTCCTGTTCGCCTCCATCGGCTTCGCCTCTCTCAGCGCTCCGCGGGCTGCTGCCGAGATCCCCGCGCCCGAAGCGGAATCGTTCCTCACGGCCGACGGCGTGCAGCTCAAGGGCGTGTTCCACGCCACCGACAAGACCCCGGGCGCCGCCCCGGTGGTGGTTCTCATGTACCCGCCCGGCCCGGACCGGGACATGACCAAGGGCGACTGGGTCAAACTGGCCAAGCTCCTGAACGAGAACGGCTACCACGCCTTCCGGTTCGACTGGCGCGGGCACGGCAAGAGCAACGACATCAAAGACCCCCGGCGGTTCTGGGAGAACCCGTACCTGAACGGCCCGTTCCCCAGCTTCAACGGGCACATCCGGGGGGCGGGTAAGAAGCCGCTCAAGAACGAACTCGCCTACAAGGACCTGACCAAGCCCGAGCGGTACTTCCCGGCGTACCTCAACGACCTGGCCGCGGTCCGGGTCCACCTGGACACGAAGAACGACAACAAGACGGTGAACACCAGCTCGATTTACCTGATCGGGGCCGGGGACGCGGCCACCCTCGGGATGGCGTGGCTCGCGGCCGAGTGGCAGCGCCCCGGCGTGTTCCCGAACCCCGGGCTGCTCGGCCTCAACGTGCCCGGGTACGAGTTCGTGCCGCAGCCGCTCAACGTCGGCGGCGGCGCGTTCCCGGCGGAAGGCGGGCAGGACATCTCCGGGGCCGTGTGGCTCAGCGCGAGCCGCCCGACCACGGTGAGCGAAACGGTCGTCAAGCGGTTCATTACGACCTCGCCCAAGATCCGCGAGAACAACCCGATGCTGTTCCTGTACGCCGACAAGGACGCGGCCGGGAAAAAGCACAGCGAGTTCTTCTTCAACGAGGTGCTCATCGCCAACCCGAAGAAGTCCCTGATGCTCAACCCGCTCGAACAGACCTTCATCAAAGAGGTCAAGGGGGGGGCCCAGCTCAGGGGGGTGCAGT
>DASWYH010000904.1:0-2987 GCA_036405095.1 Gemmata sp.
AGAGATCCAGCGGCGTGAGGCAGCTGACGAGGGGCAGACGGCGGACAAGGAGTTGCCCGCCGAGTTCCGCGACGTTGCAGAGGGCGAGTGGGGCGACCCGCCGCCCGAGGGCGCAAGCGCGTGAGCACCTGCGGGAGGGAACAGCGGATGCATCGCGTGGATTACCGTGAGCTCGGGGTGCCCCCCACGGCCGGGCGTTCGACTTCCACAGTTTGCGGGGCCAGTTCGCCACGGACCTCGACCGCGCCGGGGTGAGCCTGGCCCGCGCCCAGAAGCTCATGCGCCACTCGACGCCGGACCTCACGGCGCGGTACTACACGCGCCCGGACAAAGAGGAGCTGGCGGGCGAGGTGGCGAAGCTCAAGCGGGGCCGAAAGGAGGGATCGTAGCTTGCCGCGTGGCTTGCAGTGGTGGCCCGTGAATGGGCGGGAAACAACGTGAAACTTGTGCAGTATACTTGCGGTGTTGGAAGAGCCACGAAGTGCCGGGATTCGCTGTAAATCCCTTGTTTTCCTGGAGTGGGTCCGGTGGGAGTCGAACCCACTTCCAAGGTGTTATGAGCACCCTGCTCGACCGTTGAGCTTCAGACCCGCTGGGCACATTTTAACGACTCGCCGCGCCACGGGAACGGCTACTTCACCGCGATTCTGCTCCCAACCACTCGCGGTGACAACGCCCCGACGTGCGGCCGAGACGCGCCGGCCGGTGTCGTCAGCAAGAGGCAGCAGTTCCGAAGCCTCGAAGTGGTTCGCCCGTCACCCCGCCCCAAAGGAAAAGGGTACAGACAGTTCGGCAGACGGGCGGGGCGCCGCGTGACAGCCGAAGGGCGCGCGATGGCACCGCTCGCCTGGCGCACGAACCCGCGGTCGCAGGCGACCAGAAGTGCGGGCACCATCCGCGTGTGCGTACCCGAACTCCCGGCCGGATGGCCGCACGAGTGGAACAGGTGAACCGCCGCCCGGCGCGGTGTCACATGTCGGGCTTCGCGCCCGTCGGCGGGAGCAGGTTCCGGATGCGGACCGCGAAGTGCTCCCCCACCACGACCACCTCGCCCACTGCGAAGGGCACCCCGCGCACGGTCAACTCGACCGGGGCGCTGATGACCTCCTCCAGTTCCACAACGGAACCCGGACCGAGGGTGAGGATCTCCGCGATCGGCATCACCGTGTGACCCAGCCGCGCGGTGATCGTGATGGGCACGTCGCGGAGCGAGTCGATGGTGCTCCCCGGACCGGTGGTCGCGCGCGGCTCCAGGCGCGGGAACTCGGCTTGCCGGGCGACGACCGCCGGGTCGGCGGGGTCGGTCGAAGTGGTTTCGGCCATGTGTGGCGTCTCGCGCTCGCGGGTGGTCAGTCGTCGGTAACGGTGTCGACAACAACGGCTGCCCGGTCACCGACGACCCCCGGCCAGACCCGGAATTTTCGTGCTCCGGACACGAGTCCGTCAAGCGGCAGGTTCACCTTCTGGTCGAACACCACCACGTCCCCGACCGTCAAACTCGACAGATCCTGCATCGTCAGGTCGGCGCGGCCCAGGACCACCGCCATTTCGACGTTCATCGCGCGCACGACTGCCTCGATCTCGGACCGGGGCGCCGGCGACACCGGCGGGGACAGCCCGATCGCGGCGAGCTGCTCCCAGCGGCCCGTGCGCGTGAGGAGTAGGTATACGGGATGTTCGCCGTACGGCGCGCTGACGGTGAAGGTCACGAACACGTTGTGCTCGACGCCGCCGGTCCACACGGCCGCGGGCGGCGCCGGGGGCGCGATGTCGACCACGAGCGGCTCGACCCCGGGCCAGCTCTTCAGGAACGGGCTCACGAACAGTTCGCGGACCAGGTGCGGGATCAGCGACGATTCGAGCGCGGAGGGCTCGCGGTCGGCCGGGAGCGCCGCCGGGGTCTCGCCGATCAGCCCCGAGAGGAGCGCGATGAGCACCGCGTTGGGGAACACCAGCATCGCCCCGCCCGACGCGGCGACCGGGGGGGCCAGCAGCACGCTGATCGCCCCCTCCGGGAACGCCGCCAGGCAGGATGCCGCGCTCGGCGTCTCCACCCGGGTGAGCTGAATGGTCGCGGGGTACTTGAGGGTGAGCGCCGCCGCCTCGTTGGCGCGGCGGCAGGCGAGGGTGAGCCACGCGGTGACGTTGCGCTCGATGTCACCCGGTGGCGGTCTCCGGAAGTCGTAGTCGGCCGGCGTCATTGAACGACGTACTCTTCGAACAGGACGGCCCGGATGCGACTGTTGCCGTCGTGGTACAGAACTTCCTCGATCCGCTCGAGGAGTTCGCGCTGCATCCGCTGAACTCCGACAGACCCGCTCACGTCCTTGGTGCCCTTGCCGGCCAGGTGGGTGATGAGCCCACTCTTCACGGCGGCCTTCTTCTTGGTCACCAGTTCGGTGACCTCCTTCTCGGCCTCGGCGTCGACGAGAACGGCGATCTTGAGGCGGAGATACCGTTGTTGCCGCTCCTCGACAAGGTTAACTACCACGTCACCGAACGGCACGATCGCGGTCTTACCTTCGCCCGGCTTCTTCTTACCCGTGTTGGCGTGATCCTTGTCGCCCTCTTTCTTGGCCCCGAACGGGAGCGCGCCGCCCATCGCCATCGGGACCACGGCCCCGGCGACGAGTGCCACGAGGCACACCACGATGATGATCATTTTGCGGCCCTTTTTCGGGGCGCTCTCGGTTGCAGGTGCGGCCATGGTGCGAACTCCTGTTGTAGGCGGTGTTCGCGTCCGTGCGAGGAACTGGAGCGGGGAACCGCTCCCGAAGTCTCCTTACTTCGTGTGATCCGGACCGGCCCGCGACTGACAGCGCGGGCGGGCTTTACTGAACGAGGTACTCTTCGAACGGGGTCCCGCGGAGCGGGGCCCCGGCCCCGGGGTAGAGAGCGTCCTCGATCCGTTCGAGGAGCCCCCGTGTGCCCTCGGGGCCGTGCCGGCGGCTCATCAGCCCGCCCCGCGGCCTGTTTCGCCCCCGTGC
>DASWYH010000905.1:0-1561 GCA_036405095.1 Gemmata sp.
CCGCGGCAGCGCTCGGCGTCTCCACGTCCGTTCGCATGAGCGCCGCGGACGCCACCCGGCGAAGCACGGAACGGCTAATGGCCGCGCTGGTCGGTCAGGGGACGGGCCTAGGGCGTGTTGATCAAGAGGTTCCGCTCCTCGGTGGGTGAGTCTTGAACGGTGACGCGACAGGAGATCTCTGACGAGGTGTGGGCCGTGATGGAGCCGTTGATGCCGACGGTGACCGGTCGGTCGCGGCCGTGGACGGATCACCGGCTCGCTATCGAGGGGATGGCGTGGAAGTACCGGACCGGTGCGCCGTGGCGTGACGTTCCGGAACGGTTCGGGAAGTGGAACTCGATCTACAAGCGGTTCAACCGGTGGGCCGGGGACGGCACCTGGCAGAAGCTGCTCACCGAGGTGCAGAAGCAGGCCGACGCCGCTGGGGAAATCGACTGGGTCGTCTCGATCGACTCCACGATCGCGCGCGTGCATCAGCACGGCGCGACCCTCGCCCGGGCCACAGGGGGCTGTGCCGAATCACAAGAATCCGTGGTCCGAGCCGCCTGATCACGGGATCGGACGCTCCCGCGGCGGGCTGACGACCAAACTGCACCTGGTCTGCGACGGCCGCGGCCGGCCGCTGAGCATGATGATCACCGCCGGGAACATCAACGACACCACGATGATGAGCGCGGTGCTGGAGAACATCCGCGTTCCCCGCGACGGGAAGGGCCGCCCCCGCACCCGCCCCGACCGGGTGCTCGCCGACAAGGGGTACCCCTCAAGGGCGAACCGCGCCTGGCTCCGCGACCGGAGGATCGCGGCGACCATCCCCGAGCGGGACGACCAGATCGCGCACCGCCGCAAGAAGCCGGGCCGGCCGATCGCTTTCGGCGACAAGCAGAAGGAACGCTACAAGGGACGCAACGTCGTAGAACGCTGCTTCAACCGTCTCAAGCAGTGGCGCGGCATCGCGATGCGCTCGGACAAACTCGCCCGCAACTACCGAGCCGCCGTCAGCCTCGCCGCGGCGCTGATCTGGATCAAGACCGATCTCCGCTGAGCGCTTCGCGCTCCTGCAGCGTGCGCTCAAGCTGTCCCACCGTCGGCGCACCCGCAAAGCCGCGCTCGGTCAGATAGACCCTGCACGCCAAGTCGGCAGTGTTCCCCTGGGACGGGAACAAGTCCTGACCGTCCAGAAGAATCGTGGGCGAGCCCGCGAAACCAGAGCTCACCGCCTCAGCCTCGGTGCGGATCAACACGAACTCCACCGGAACATCGCCCCGTCCGATCGAGTCGAGCACCAGCCGTACTCGATCGCCCGCCTCCTGCCAATTCGGGCAATCCTCGATATGCAGCACCTGGATCTTCACACGCCCATTCTCCCGCGCAACTCGCGGCGGCTGGCCACCCCGCACCTTCTTGATCAACACGCCCTAGGTGCCACGGGAGCACCCGGCCCTTTGGTTGGGGCGGCGTCGCTTCCCGCCGAGCGGCCGCCACCGACGGCATGGGCGTGGGCTGCCGGGACGGCGGGGCGGGCGACAGCGCCGCCGATGAAGCCGAGGTAGCCGGGCAC
>DASWYH010000906.1:0-4004 GCA_036405095.1 Gemmata sp.
AACCCGGTCCCGCCGGTGGACGGGGACGCGCTCAAGGTGCAGTGGTGGCGCCGGCTCGGCGCGTACGGCAGCGCCCACTCCGGCGGGGTGAACGTCGCGCTCGCCGACGGGAGCGTCCGGTTCCTGCGCGACACGACCGCCCCGGCCGTTATGGGGGGAATGAGCACGCGCAACGGCGGCGAGGTGGTTCCGGTCGAGTGAGTGCCGCGGCGCGAAGGGGCTCGTCCGGGCGCCGAACCGGCGCCCGGGTTGTTTAGCGCGGTTCAACAGCGGGCGGCGGGCTCACTTCACCGTCGCGCTGACGGCGCTGGCGATGAAGTCGCGGTTGAGCTGCGCGATGTGCTGCACCGA
The DNA here is from genome assembly GCA_036405095.1 of Gemmata sp. Taxonomy (GTDB): domain Bacteria; phylum Planctomycetota; class Planctomycetia; order Gemmatales; family Gemmataceae; genus Gemmata. Next base: position 352 of record DASWYH010000906.1, read on the forward strand.
GATCTCTTTCGGGCACGCGGCCTCGCACTCGTTGATGTTGGTGCAGTGCCCGAACCCCTCGCGGTCGTGGGCCGCCACCATCGCCCGCACCCGCTCGTTGCGCTCGGGCTGGCCCTGCGGCAGTTGCGCCAGGTGGCTCACCTTCGCGCTCAAAAAGAGCATCGCCGAGGCGTTCGGGCACGCGGCCACGCACGCCCCGCACCCGATGCAGGCCGCCGCGTCCATCGCGCGGTCCTGGTCCACTTTCGCGATCGGCAGGCCGTTCCCGTCCGGGGCGCCGCCGGTGTTCACGCTCACGAACCCGCCGCTCTGAATGATCCGGTCGAGCGCCGCGCGGTCGCACACCAGGTCCTTCAGCACCGGGAACGCCCCGGCGCGCCACGGCTCGATGTAGATCTCCGCCCCGTCGGCGAAGCTGCGCATGTGGAGCTGGCACGTGGTCGTCGCCTTTTCGGGGCCGTGCGCGAGGCCGTTGATCATCATCGCGCAGCTGCCGCAGATGCCCTCGCGGCAGTCGTGGTCGAACGCGACCGGCTCCTCGCCCTTGCGGATGAGCTGCTCGTTGAGCGTGTCGAGCATCTCGAGGAACGACATGTCCGGGCTGATGCCGTCGAGGGCGTACTGGACCATTTGACCGGCAGCGGTGCGCGACTTCTGGCGCCAGACGCGGAGCGTAAGTTTCATTTTGGTGGACCCGTGGGGATACCGGCATTTTAGGCCGCGACACAGGTTGCGTCTCGCGCACCGGGCGTTCGCGCCGAGATTCCCCGCCCGTGGCTGGCGCGCGGGCGCTGAAATGGTGCGCGCGGCGCGCTCGGCGCCGGGGGCGGTACAATCACGGGATGCACGCGATCTACCTCGATCACAACGCGACCACGCCGCTGCGGCCCGAGGTGTGGGACGCGATGCGCCCGCTCATGACGGAGGCGTTCGGGAACCCGTCGTCACCGCACACGTTCGGGCGCAAGGCGCGGCAGCGGCTCGAAGACGCGCGCGAACAGCTCGCCCTGATGCTGGGCGCGTACCCCGACGAGTTGACCTTCACGAGCGGGGCCACCGAGGCGAACAACCTCGCGGTGTTCGGGCTGCTCGGCGGGGGCAGAAGCAGAGACGAAGAACCCCTCTCCGGGGGGCGAGGCTCTTGTGCCGCGTCCCTTCTCGAACACCCGTGCGTCGTTGAACCGCTGCGCCACCTCGCAGCGCGCGGGGTGGCCGTCGAGTGGCTCCCCGTGAGTTCCCGCGGCGTGGTCGCCGGGCCCGCGCCGCGTGCGGGCACGGGCCTCGTGTGCGTGATGCTCGCGAACCACGAAACCGGAGCGGTTCAACCCGTGCCCGAGATCGCGGCATCGCTCCCGGAGGGCACGAAGCTGCACTGCGACGCGGTGCAGGCGGTGGGCAAGCTGAACGTAGACTTTCGTGCCCTCGGCGCCACGACGCTCACCGCGAGCGCCCACAAGTTCGGCGGGCCGAAAGGGGTGGGGGTGCTGCTGACCCGGCGCGGCACGGACCTGAAGCCGCTCACGTTCGGCGGGCACCAGCAGGGCGGCCGGCGCCCCGGCACGGAGCCCGTGGCGCTCGCGGTCGGCATGGCCGTGGCGCTGGAACTCGCCACCCGTAACCGCGCGGCCAATCTGGCCCGGCTCGGCGCACACCGGGCGCGGCTCTGGAACGCGCTCCAGCGCGACTGCGCGCCGGTCGTGCTGAACGGTCCGGAGATCGGCGCCGCGGACGCGCTGCCCACCACGCTGAACGTATCGTTCCTGGGGTGCCGGGCAGACGTGCTCCTGATGGCGCTCGATCTGGCGCGGGTCGCGTGTTCGACCGGGTCCGCGTGTTCGAGTGGGAGCCTGCTCCCGAGCCCGGTGCTGCGCGCGATGGGGGCTCCCGACGAGGTGCTGCGGTCGGCGCTCCGGTTCAGCTTCGCGCCGACGCAAACGGGCGACGAAATCGACGAAGCCGCGGCGCGCATCGCCCGCAGTGTACGGGCGGTGCGGGCCGGCTGAGGTCTTTTCCCTGGGACCGCGGGCGTCCCGCCCGCCGCGCTGCGATTGGGGTCGTTAGCCCGTAACCCATCGCCGCGCCCGCACCCGCGGAGCGGTGCGAGGGTCGGCCCCGTGCGCTCCGGTTCCGCTGGCTCCACCCGCGAAGCGGCGGGCGGGACGCCCGCGGTCCCAGGAAAGAACCTCATTTGGGCGACACGTCGAAGTCCGTCGGCTTCAGCTCCATCGTCGGGCCGGTGATGGTGATCGGGTCGCCGGCGCGCCCCTTCGCTCCGCCACGGACGCCGTTCTCGTGCCAGTACACGATGCGGAACTTCCCCACCGGGGCGTTCCTGATCTCGAACCTCCCGTCTGCGTCGGTGACCGCGTAATACGGGTGGTCGAAGACCCGGACGTAGCCCGTCATCCACGGGTGGATCGAACACTTGTACTGAATCGGGGCGGTCTCCTTCGCCAGCGCGTTGGGCATCTTCCAGTCGGTCTGCTTGGCGATCGTCGGGTTGTGCGTGCCGCTGTTGGGGCTGTCCCAGAAGAAGTTGTGGGCCACCGGCGCCGGGTTCTTGACCACGATCGTATCACCCACGCGCGCCGCGGTGACGCGCTTCACGAACATGCAGCACGGCTGATCGATCACCACCTCGGCGGGCTTGCGCTTCGCGTCGGCGGGGTGAATCTGAGCTTTCGTGAACTCGGCCTTCAGGTCGTTGTCGTCGGGCCGGAGGAACACCACGACGTTCTTGATGCCCCGGTTCTTCGGGTTCACCAGCACCGATTCGTCCAGAATGGCTCCCTTGCCCAGGCAGTGTTGCTTGTCGACTCCGACATTCAATGTGGGGCGCGGCGGGATGTCCGCGTTCTTTGGGAACACCACCTGCCCTTTGATTGTCGCCCAGTTTTGTGCGCTCACTGCGGGCACCAGCGCGCAGCACCACACGCACGACAGAAACAGTCGCATCGGAGCACCTCGAAAGTTGAGGAACGGGAAACGTTACGGGGCGGGCCAGCGGTCGCTCTTGAACTCGATGGGACCGAGTTCGTGTTTGCCGGTGCGGTTCTCCGGGACGGTGACCTTCGCGCCGAGGCGGCCCGCGGCGCCGCCCAGGTAGCCGACGGCTTCGTGCCACACGACGAGGCGCCAGGTGCCCGCGGGCACGTCCCTCAGCTCGAACCGGCCGTTGGCCCCGGTGACCGCGAAGTACGGGTGATCGAACGCCCGCACGTACCCGCGCATCCAGTTGTGGACGCTGGACTGGAACACGTCCGGGGCGCGGTCCGCCGGGAGCGGCTTGCTGGCGTGCGCCATGTCGTGGCCGAGCAGCAAATTGAACCCGCGCTCGCTGTCGGCGTCGGGCGCGCTGTAGTACACGTTGGTCGGCACCTGGAGCCGGTTCTCGAACGAGAGGGTGTCGCCGGCGCGGACCGCGAGCACCCGCGGCCGGAACTGGGCGGCCACCGCGAGTACCGGGTGCTCTTTCGGCGCCGGGTGGCGCAGGTTCGGGTGGACCCGGTGGGCCGGGATGTCGGCCTTCGGGTCGTCCGAGTCCGGGCGCAGCCACACCATGAGGTTCGCGATGCCGCGGGCGTCCGGGTCGATCCGCACGTCCTCAAAAGTGACCGGCCCGAACGGCTTCCACCGCTCCGCGTCCTTGATCT
>DASWYH010000907.1:0-3867 GCA_036405095.1 Gemmata sp.
CCGTACGCCAGGCGCCACAGGTCGCGGAGCGCCTGGCGCAACGAGTCCGGCTTGCGCACCTCGTCGGACACGTCCAGCGTCGGCATCCGGGGGCCAGGGTGGGCCGCCACACCGGTGCTGGCAAAGAACTCGCGCACCTGCTCTTTTACCGGTTCGTAAACGTTGTTCCGCCGCACCATCTCCTTTTGTCGCCGCCCGAACACGCCCGGCGGTCCGGTGCTCGCCGCGCCCGCGCCGGTATTCGGGGGGGGCGGGGTGTCTTGTGGGTTGCGGACCCGGAAGAACCAGACCACGAACAGCCGCCCGACAACGAGGGCCAGCGCCACGGTCAGCCCTTGAATCCAGTTCGCGACCCGTCGGCGCTCCCGTTCGGAACCGGGTGGCCCGACCAGAGCGTTTTGCAGCACGTCCCGCTTCTGGATGTTGTCCACCTGCGCGTCGAGCATCTCGACCAGCTTGTCCTGGTTCTTGCGAATCATCTGTGGGACGTTCGGGAGCGCCTCGGGCGGGACTGGGGGGCGGGGCGGCGCCATGATCCCGCGGAGCTGGTCGAATTGCTCCACCACGCGCCCGTTTTCGAAAAACACGCACCTCTTGCGTTCGCCGCTCGGTCCTCGGAGGTATTCGACCGTGTTGTACGCCAATTTTCTGTTATGGGTGCCCGGTTCCAGAATCATCTGGTTGATGAAAATGCTGGAGTCGGCGACCGCGAGGAACGAGTAGCCGGGGCCATCGTCGGTGGGCGGCCCGTCCCCCCCGGTGGCGAGGAGCGGCGGGTGAATGAACTGGGTCCCGTTGTCCCCGCTGACGCCCTCAGGGAACCGCGCGAGCGGGTACTTGTACTCGGACCGGTACTCTTTCAATTTGATGAACGTGGGCTGGTTGGTGGTGATCCGATCCAGTCCGCGAAAAACGTTCCACACCCGCCCGGGCTTCGCGATCAGGGGGCGGATCTCGTCAGGCGATACAGGAACCGCATAAGGACAGGTCTGGTCCCCGCGGTGCCCAAGGTGCCTGTGCCGAGCGTCGAACGAAATGGTTTCTCCAATAAAATGGCCGAGTGGGGAGACACGGTTGATCGGATTCAGTGGGTCGCCCGGCCGGTTATTGGAATCGTAGATCGCGAGTTCATAGTCGGTGGCAACCAACGCGGCACCGCCGGCCGCGATCGTCTCGCGCGCCCACCAGATCGGGCCGTGATGTTGCCACTGGTTGGGTTGGCCGAGCACGACCACGATGAGGTCCGGACCCGGTTCGAGGTTGCGCAACTCGAGTGCCCGGACAGGCTTGATTTCGGCGAGATCGAACACCGCGCGGAACAGTTCGGTGCCTCCGCCCGCGACCGCCGGCTGAATCGGCTGGGGGAGGGGACCGGGCCTCGGTTGTGCCCGGGCGTCCAGCGGCTCGGTGAAGGCGAGAGCGACGAAAAGCCCGGCAGCGACGAGCCCCGGCACCCGGCGGGAGGTGAAGCGCATCATGGGTTCAGTCCACCCCCGCTAGGTCGCACACGAGCCGCCGGGCTTCGAGCAGTTCGGCCCGGGTCAGGGGCTCATCGAGCGGGGCGTACCGAGCCAGTTCGTATAGCCGCGCCAATTTTAGCGCGGTCTCCCCGTGGGTCGCCGCCAGAACCGTGAGCTCGTCGGCGATGGTTGAGTGTGTCCACGTCTTCGCGCCCGGCCCACAGATCAAGACGCTCAGGTACTCGAACGCTTTCACCACGTCCTCGCGGGTGCTGATCTCGCGCGGGTCGAGGGGCCACGGCCCCAACCCGTGGGGGATCGGCGCCCCGCGGCGCGAACTCAGTTGCGCGAGCGCCTCCCACTTCCACCAGACCACCGCGGCCACGATGAGCGCCAGCAGTAGAAGAGCGAACACCCACGGGACGCGCATCCCGCCGAAGTTGAACGAGCCGCCCCACCCGCTCCCCCAGTCGGTGCTCGGCCACCGATTCGAACTTCCCTCGGGCCAGCGGGGCTTCTGGGGCGCGTTCGGGAACTCCAGGTTCGAGTTCTTGCCCCAATCGAGTTTCCAGTCGAGCTTCGGCCACTCCCAGCCCTTGCCGTCGGCCCCGTCGAACAGCCCTTTGAAACCGTCACCGGTGCCGTCGAACATATCGAACAAGCTGTTGCCGTTGCTGTCGGTGAGGGCGTCCATTGTCTCAGGGTCGCTGATGAGATCGTAGATCGCGCGCTTGACGGCGGGCGTCTCGTCGATCGGCCCGACGTTCTTCTCCCAGAGGGCCGTGGCGGCCTCGTAGGCTTTTTGTTTCGCCTGTTTTTCGGGCGATTCCAGGGGGGCGCGCGGGTGCTCGGGGTCGAATTTCGGAACCGGGTCCGGGAGCTTCGGCTCGATCGGGCGCCCGGTGTTCGGATCGACCGGCGGCGGTGGCGGGTTCTCGGCCTTCGGGGGCATTCCGGGGTCGCGTGTTGGCGGGGCGCCGGGGTCCATGTTCTTCGGCTCAGGTGGCTTCCCGGTGCGCGGGTCGAGCGGTTGCCCGGTTCGCGGGTCGAACGGGCGATTGGTTCGCGGGTCGAGCGGCAACCCCGAGTCCGGGTCGATCCGCGGAGGGTTTTGGGGGTCAGCGTGCGGGAAGTCGTCCGGGTTGAAGTTCTTGGGATCGAAGTTCTTGGGGTCGAACTGGGGCAATTTGTCCGGGTCGAACTTGGGCGCCTTGAACGGATCGCCGGACCCGTCTTTCGACATTTGCTTGGCGAGCTTGGCCAGATCGCGTTGCAGGTCCGCGGACCTGAACAGGTTCTGCGGCTCGCGGTTCTGGTTCTTGTATTTTTGTGCGAGATCCTTGGCTCGCTTCATAAACTCTTTGTCGGCCATGCGATTCTTGACGGCAGCATCCACCTGCTTCGGGTCTGCGTTCGGGCTCTTATTCATGACCATATCGCGGAACAACTTTTCGAACTGCTTGTGATCGTCGTCCGGTCCGAACGGGCTGAACAGCTCTCGGATCTGATCGGGCGTGAGTTGCGACTGCCAGATGGAGTGCCGCCCGGCGTGCGGGTCGTTGCCCCCGCCCGGCGGGAACTGTTGAGGGAACTGGGCCTGCGCGCGTTCCCCCTGGCTGAGCCAGAGCGCGAGCAGGCCGAACGCGACGGACAAGAGCAAACCGCGACGGCCGGCTGACATGTGGGGTCGCCTCCGAACACTGATGCGCGACCGCCCCTACGGTTGGACAGGCGCGGCACGAAACAAGAACCGCCGCCGTCGATTCGGGCGCAACTCCTCTATTCTGCCGTAACGGGCGGTCCGAAGCAAGCGGCACCCACGCAAAGGGAACGAATGCGCGCAGCCAACGGCGAAGCCGCAATCATCCGTGCGGTCCGTGCAGCACCCACCCCGGTGGCAATTCGGTTTCGGGTTCTTCCATTTCGGGTTCGGGCTCCCACACCGCGAGTCGGCGGCTCACGCAGTGGCGCGCGATGATGAGGAACCCGCCGTACCAGAGCCAAGTGAACCGGAACAGGTTGTGCCCGAAGTTCCCCATGAAGAGCAGCAGGAACACCGCTACCCCGATCGCGGACGGCAACGTGAACACGAGATCGTTCTGCCACTCGGGCACCGCACGCCGGACGCGCCGGATCATGCGCAAGTTGATCCAGAAGCACGCGATGAGCATGACGAACGCGGCGCCGCCGAGTGTGCCGGTTTCGCCCAACAGTTGACCGAAAAGGTTGTGCGACTCGATCTTGGTGTTATTTGCCGGTCGCCACGCGCCCGGACCGATCCCGGTGAGCGGGTTGTTCGCCCACTGCTGGAAGCCCATCACGAGCCCCTGATAACGGCCCTCGCCGGACTCGCGCGCGTTCGCCGGCCCGACCTCCGGGTTGATGATCGTTTCGAACCGCGTTTGGA
>DASWYH010000908.1:0-2715 GCA_036405095.1 Gemmata sp.
GCCCTGGCGGAAGATCACCATCGCCGGGAGCCGCGGGACGCGGTGCTTCGACGGGTCGTGCCCGAACTGGCCCGCCTTCGGGGTCGGACCGGGGACCGGCACGCCGTTGCTGTCCTTCATCTGCGGCGGGAGCAGCAGCAGCGAGTAGCTGAACCACGCCCGGGCCGCCTTGTACGCCGTGAAGTACCCGCCGGGGGTGGACAGCTCGGTCTTGGTCTCCATCTTCGGGTGCGCCTCGTTCGACTCGGTGAACTGGTCCGGGAGCACCGGGAACTGGTTCTCCGGGTCGGCCAGGTCGTTGGTGAACCGCCGCTTCACCGAACTGGCCCGCGAATCGGGCCGGTACCGGGACGGCACCTCGTAGTAGTCCGCCAGGAACTGCACCACCTCTTGCGGGGTGCCCCGGCGGATCTTCTCCTTCGCGCGCTTGTCGGTGTACCGCTGGTCCTCGCCGCGGAGCCGGCGCACCAGGTGCGGGTAGTCCTGGCAGAACGACTCGAACACGTCGTACCGGAACTTCCGGGTGCCGTTGTCGTCCTCGTAGAACCGGTCCGGGTCGCGCTGGGACGGCGGGATGCAGCTCAGGTCGTGGAGGCACCGGAGCACGTCCACCTGGTCCGACACGCCGAACTTGTTCTGGTAGTAGAACGCGATCTGGTACCGCATGTCCGGCGACCGCTTGTTGCGCCGCTCGCCCTCGGCGAGGAGCTGGATCCCGCGGACGATGTAGAAGTACATGTCGCCGGACCCGTGCATCTCGACGGACACGTTGTACGCGATGTTCCAGCTCTGGAAGATCCAGGGCGTGATGAAGTTCGGTTGCAGCTTGGTGACCCACTGGACCCGCTGCTCGAACTCGTGGAAGTCGTTCCGCTTCTGCTTGTCGATGGCCGAGAGCCACAGCGCGGTGACGGCGACCCCGCGGCTCCCGGTGAGCGTGAGCCGCAGCGCGCTGCCGGTGATCTCGGCCTCGCTCTCCTCGGGGTTCAGCTCCCACACCTCCAGGTTGGTGGCCTGGTTCTGGATGGTGTGCGCGCTGGCCCACCGGAACGGGGCCGCGAGGCCCGCGGTCGAGGACCGCAGCGGGATCGGGATCGCCCCGCGCCAGAACATGCTGACCGTGAACAGCACGAGGATCGCGCCCAGGTAGCTCGCCTTGCGGATCGTCGCGGCTCGTTGCAGAGGGTTCATGGCGTGGAGTTCTCAGTGGTCGGTTGTCAGTTCTCAGTGGTCAGTCATCAGTGTTCGGTCACCAGTGCTCAGCGCTCGGCCGGCAACGGGTAAACCACCCGCGGCCGGCGGCGGGCCGTCCTCTGCTGACCGAGAACTGACCACTGATGACTGACCACTTCCCGGACTGACAACTTCTCAAGCGGCCACCTCGCGCGACTTCATCAGGTAGTACGCGAGCACGGCCCAGGGCAGCAGGTAGCCGGCGGTGACGAGCACGTTCAGCACCAGGTACTCGGAGTTGATGTTGAACCCCTCGGCGACGAAGTGCCCCCAGCTAAAGGAGTCCACGTCCGGGATCACGTTCTGGAACCGGCGGAAGAACCACGCCGCGATCTTGTCGCCGAACAGGAGCGCGCGGGTGCTCGCCGAGTCGGTCGGGGGCGTGGTCGATTGCTCGGCCTTGACGATCTGCGCCATGCTCTGGAACGGGCCGCCGATGTTCCGGCTCGACGCGAGGTCGTTCAGGTGGTCCGTGAACAGCCCGACCACGTAGATGCCGATGGTGAGCAGGTAGCCGAGGATGCCGCTCAGGTAGGTGCTGACCGCGACCGCGATCCCGATGAACATGCACAGCCGGCACCACAGCCCGACCATGCTCTTGAAGAAGTTGAGCGCGTAGGGCAGCTCGTTCTGGAGCAGGTACAGGTCGGGCTCGGCCATCCCGAGGAGCTGCCCCTCGCTCTCGCACTTCACGAGGATCGTGAGCCGCGGCAGCGGCTGCCCCTTCTCGTCCTTCTTCGGAGGGGTCTGGTTCGCGTTGCGGAACAGCCCGGCCGGCACCTCGATGCCCATGACCGTGTAGTCGAGCACCTGCTTGCCCTTGTACTCGAAGAACCCGAACTCCTCGGCGAGCGCGTTGGCCACCTTCCACACCGGGGTGCCGGGCCGCGCGTCGTACACGTTCGCGGGCTCGGCCGTCACCCGACCGCCCGGCTCCTCCGTGACCGCGACCCCGTTCGCCTTGAGCTTCTCGACGAGGCCCCTCATCCGCTCGGCCAGGCGCAGCTCGTTCTTCTCTTCCGGGGCGTCCCCGGCGCCGCTCTTCAGCCGGTCCGCGAGCCGGGCGTCGATCAGCGCCCCGCTCAGCAGCCGCTGCACGGCGGCGGAGTAGTCGGCGCCAGCGTCGTCGTCGACCCACGGCCACTCGGCCCCCTCATCCTTGCGCGGCTGGCGCAGCGCAGCGTTGTGGGTCACGATGGTGAAGTTCACCAGCACGCCCTTGTCCTGCTCCCCCTTGGTCATGCGGTACACGTCGAAGGTGAACTCGACCGGCACCCGGTCGCCCCCGGCGCGCTCGAACTCGGCCGGGAGGGTGGCGAACTTCCAGATGGCCCGCTGGGGCGAGGTCGGGTGCCCGGCGATGTACCGCCGGTAGTCGAACTCGCGGCCCACGTTGGTGCCCTCGAAGTCCTTCTTCTCGGTCCGGTCCTCGGCCCGCATGCTCTTGAACTCGAGCTTCCCGCGGAGCGGCACCCGGGCCTT
>DASWYH010000909.1:0-13813 GCA_036405095.1 Gemmata sp.
GGCTCGGATCGGTGCCCATCACCGCGGCCCACTGAGCCTGTGTAACCGAGGCCGTACCGAGGAACAGCGCCCGGTCCACCGCGACCAAGCGGACCGGGCGCTCGTCCGAGTTCCCGTTCTCACTCCCCATCAGGAACGACCCCGGGGGGATGAAGCTGAACGTCATCGATACGCCGCCGGGCAGCGTCAACGTCTCCTGTGGCACGCACGGGCGCACCCCGGCGACCAGCAACTCCACCATGCGCGCCTGCCACCCCGCACGTTCGGGGTGCGCGTCCGGTTCGAGGCACGTCGCAATCATCTTCCGGTGCAGGCCCAACAGTTCGGCGCGGTCGGGCTGATCGTTCTCCTGGAGCCAGTCGGCCAGGACGAGCCAGCGCGTTTCCTCGCACGGGTCGGCCACGATCGCAGCCAGGAGCGCGTCCAGTGTGCTCACGAGCGGCCCCCATGCACCTTCTTCATTCGTTCGCCTTTTGCTTCGGGACTTCCTCGGCGGCCTTCACGGTCAACGTCTTGACCTGTGTGACCCCGCCGGCCTTCATGGTAATCGTGTGTTCGCCGGGTGGGAGCGGGTTCAGTTTGAGCGTGTGAATCCCGGGCTTCAAGTCCGCGAGTTCGTTCGTGACCTCCTGATCGGCGCCCTTGTAGGTGAAGGTGACTTTTTCGGCCCCCTTCGGGCCGACCAGGAAACTGACCACCGGGCGCGCCGGCGGGTTCGGCGCTTTGAACCCCGCCGGCGGTGGCAGCGCGCGTTTCGTCGGAGGAACCAGCACCACCGGCCTGAGGTCGAACAGATGCACACCCGTGGCCAGCGCCGTTTCGGTCAGTTGCTCCAGCGGGGCGATGTCCATCACCCACACGCCACGGCCGTGAGTGCCGATCACCAGCTCGCGCTCACGCGGGTGAATCACGAGGTCGTCCACGCGAACGGTGCCCGGCATCCCGCTGTTCGTGACGTGGTGCCAGTTGAGCCCTGCGTCGAAGGTGACGAACAGCCCCAACTCGGTGCCCGCGAAGAGCAAGAACCGGTTCTTCGAGGACTGCCGAACGGCCCCGACCACCGCCCCGTTCGGGAGGTTCCCGGCGAACGGCTTCCACGTCTCACCGTAATCGAGGGTCACGTACAGGTACGGTTTGAAATCGTCGTTGCGGTGCCGGTCGATGGCGACCAGCGCCGTTCCCGCGGTGAAGTGCGAGCACTCGATCTTCGCCACCGCGCGCGCCCGCGGGCCGGGAATGTTCGCGCTCACGTTGGCCCACTCCTTGCCGCCGTTCTTGCTGACCCACACGTTGCCGTCGTCGGTGCCCACCCACAGCACGCCCGCTTGCACCGGCGACTCTGCGAGAGTGAGAATGGAGTGACCCACGCCCGACGGCGCGCCCTTCGGTGGCGCGGTCAGGTCCGCGCTAATCTTCTCCCACGAGTCGCCACGGTTCACGGACTTGTAAAGGTGCTGGGCACCGTAGTAGAGCGTCTTCGGATCGTGCGGCGAGAGCAGGATCGGCGCGTTCCAGTTGTAGCGCGTGGGCGGCCCCCCCTTGGGCACCGGCGGGCGGATCGGCTTCAGCACCGGCCCCTTGGGGCCGCTACGCAGGCTCGCACGGGTCAACCCGCCGTACTGGCTCTCAACGTACACGGTGTAGGGGTCCGCGGGATCAACCGCGGCCTGAAAGCCGTCGGCGCCGAGCAACCGGTGCCAGTCGCTCAGGGTGATCCCGTCTTCGTAGGGCGTAGCAGTGGGTCCGCCCCAACTGCCGTTGTCCTGGAGCCCACCGTACACGCGGTACGGCGTCCGGGTGTCCACCGCAACGCCGTAGAACTGACCAATCACCAAACCGCGGTTCGCGGTGAAGGTCTGCCCACCGTCTTTTGAGGTGTAGAGCCCGCCGTCGTTGCCGACGATCAGGTGCTTCGGGTTCTTCGGGTTCACCCACAGCGCGTGTTGGTCGGCGTGGATCGTGCGCCCGAGGGTGGTGAACGTCTTTCCGCCGTCCGCAGAGGTGCGGAGCGTCACCCCGAGAACGTAGACCCGCTCCGCGTTCGTCGGGTCGGTTCGAATCTGCCCGTAGTAGAACGGGCGCGGGACGAGGTCGTTCACCTTCGCCCACGTTTTGCCCCGGTCCGCGGAGCGGAAGACGCCGCCGGTCTCGACCTTCCCGGGCGCGCCTGGGTTGCCGTCCTTCCCGATCGGCGTTGCCGGCTGCCCCCCGTTTCCGAATGCGCCCGCGGTTTCCCCCGTTTGAATGATCGCAAACACAACCGCGGGGGTCTTGCGGGAGACCGCCAACCCGCAGCGCCCGTACGCGCCTTCGGGCAGCCCGCCGGCCATTTTGGCCCACGTCTTGCCCGCGTCGGTGCTCTTGAACAGCCCGCCGGTGTTGCTGGTCTGGGTGACCGGGCTCCCCCCCGCAAACGCATCTCGGCGCACCTGCCACGCCGCAGCGTACAGCGTATCCGGGTCCGACGGGTCGAGCTGAACGTCAACGAAGCCGGTGCTCTCGTCGATGAAGTTCACGCAGTCCCAGGTCTTCCCGCCGTCGGACGTTTTGAACAGCCCGCGCTCCTTGTTCGGCCCCCAGAAGTGCCCGATGGCCGCGACATACGCGATATCGGGGTTCTCGGGGTGAACGGCGATGCGCCCGATGTGGTGCGTGTCCTTCAATCTGCACGGGGCCCACGTCTTTCCGCCGTCCACGGACCGAAACACGCCGGCGCCGGGCGACACCGAGTTCCGCGGGTTCCCCTCACCGGTGCCGACGAACACCACGTCCGGCTTCGCCTGGCACAGGTCGATGGCCCCGATGCTCTGGGTCGGTTGCGCGTCGAAAACGGGGCGGAGGGTCGCGCCGCCGTCGGTCGTTTTCCACACCCCGCCGCCCGCGGTGGCAACGTAGTAAATGTTCGGGTCGCTCTCCACGACCGCGAGTTCCGTCACGCGCCCGCCCATGTTGGCCGGCCCGATGCACCGCGCCGAGAGCCCGCCCACGATGGGCGCGTAGCGGTCCGGTTGCGCGGGCGCCGGTGCCACGAGCGCGAGCGCGAACCCCACCACACCCGCGGCCCGCGCGAGAGGCGAACGGAACATGGCCGGGTCTCCGAAACACCAACTAAAGATTGAGCGAGTCGGAGTAGGATAACGGCCGCAACCGACCGCGAAAAGCAAATTGTGAAGAAGAAGCGAATGCAACTATCAGAGTGGGGCTGGCGGAGGGTTGAAATCGGGCAGCTTGGAGCCCTGGAACCGATTACCTCGGCGCGCGACATCCTCACCGTCGGGGGCCTGTGCCGCGACATGGGCCTTGAAATCCGCGCGTGCGGCGGCGCGGCGACGAACCGTTAGGCCGATTTCCGTTCGCGCACCGTCGCTTCGGTTGGGCGCAGTCGTCGGTTGTTCCCCCTCACCCACAAGCTTCCGAGGGCAGAAGCTTGCGACCTCTCCCAGCCAAGCGGGGCGAGGAGGGGCTTCGGTGTTCGGTCCGCGTCACACGCCGGTTCACGGTGCGGAGATGCGCCCGGTTCTCACCTCGCCCCAACGTTGGGAGGAGTTACACAGTTGGGTGCGCTCTGTGGTCCGCGCGCCGCCTTCGGCGCACAGGGCTCCCGCCCATGTGCGACAGATGCCAAATACCAACTGCGTAACTCCTACTAGCAGACCCAACGAATCGGGCCGTGATTGAACAAATCCATCAATCGCATCTTATTCCCACACCAACTGCGACGAGTCGAAACACGGCCCGTCGACGCACACGCGCTTGTAGTCGTCGCCGTCGGGCGTCCGGACCTTCGCCACGCAACTGAAGCAGATCCCCACGCCGCACGCCATCGGCGTTTCCAGTGACACCTGGCACGGCACGTTCCACTTCGCCGCGAGCTTCGACAGCGCGTGAAGCATCGGTTCCGGCCCGCACCCCACCAGCGGGCCGGTCGGCCCGTGTGATTCGAGGAGCTGCGTCACGAAGCCCTTGGTTCCGATGCTCCCGTCGTCGCTCGCAACGTGAACTTCGGCGCCCGCGGCGCGGAAGTCCTCAACACCGGCCGCCAGAGCGGCGGTCCGGACGCCGTAGTAGAGCGCCACGCGCTTCGCGCGCGGGCGCGGTAGGTCACCACCGAACCCCCGCGTACCCAGCAGCTCGCGCGCGTAGGCCAGGAACGGCGTCTGGCCGATGCCCCCGGCGACGAGCGTCACCCGCCCGGGGGTGCCCACGTCGAGGAACGGCTTGCCGAGCGGCCCCCACACCTGAAGCTCTTCCCCGGCGCGCACCTCGGTCAGGCGCCCCGTCATCTTGCCGACGACGAGATACACCACGTCAATCGCAACCGGTTTCCCGCCTTCGAGAACGGTGTCATAGAGCGCGAACGGGCGCCCCAACAGTGGGTCGGTGGTGTTGGGCAAGCGGAGCATCACGAACTGCCCCGGGCGGATCGCCGCCGCCAGTTCCGGGGTGCGGAGCCGCACGCGGTAGGTTCGCTCGGCGAGTGGAACGTGTTCGAGAACGGGGGCGGTGAGGTGAATCATGGATGGAGAACCAAGGCGGACACAAAATGAGGACCAAGAGCGGCGGGCCGGCTACTCGCTCTCGGCTCTCGGTTGTGCCCGCGGTGCGGGCTTGCCGCCCTCCGCGGCCTTCTGGCGCGCGGCTGCGATCTTCTCCCGCGCCCGCACCACGAACGCTTTGAGCGCGCGCAGCTCGTCGTCGTTGATCCGGCGCGCCTTCCCCTTCGGCAGCTTGTCCAGGTTCACCGGGCCGATGGCCGTGCGCTTCAGCCGCATCACCTTGTGCCCCTGCTTCGCCAGCATCCGGCGGATCTCGCGGTTCTTCCCTTCCGTGAGCACGATCCGAACCCAGGTGCCGTTCCCCTGCGCTTTGACCCGCTTCGCGCTCTTCGCGCGCACCTTGCCGTCACTGAGCCACACGCCGTCCACCAGCTTCTGAAGGTCGTCATCGGTCGGGCGCCCGGCGACCAGCACGAAGTAGATCTTCGGCACCCCGTAGCGCGGGTGGGTGAGCCCCATCGCGAGGTCGCCGTCGTTGGTCATCAGGAGCAGCCCGTCGCTCCCTTCGTCGAGCCGGCCGACCGTGTAGACGCGCTGTTCGACGTGCGGGAGCAGATCGACGGCCCGCGGGCGGCCCGCCGGGTCGTGGTTCGTGCAGAGGTGCCCGACCGGCTTGTTCACGGCCCAGTACACGAGCTTTTCGGCCCTCACCGGCTGGTCATCGACGGCGACCTGGTGCGCCGCGGGGTCGATCTTGAGGCCCAGTTCGGTGACCTTCACGCCGTTCACTTTGACGCGCCCGGCGGCGATGAGTTTGTCACAGTGGCGCCGCGAGCCGACGCCCGCGTGCGCCAGAAACTTATTGAGACGTTCCATAGCTTGGCATTGTACCACAGGTTAACCGGAAGTGTAGTCGCCGGCCGTGCGTGGCCCGCGGGCACCGGCCCGGGTACATTGGGGCTAACTTCATTTTCTTGGTTTGGTCGCGGAGGACCGAGCGGTGAGCGTGCAGAAACTCAAGTGCCCGGAGTGCAGCGCCGGGCTGAAATCGGCCGCCGGGTTCAGTGTCGGGCAGACCGTGTGCTGCCCGAAGTGTGAAACGTATTTCGTGGTCGAGGACCCCGAAGAGGAAGAGGCCCTTGACGACGAGGACGGGAACCCGAAGCCGGCCAGGGGCGCCGGTAAGAAGTCTGTTAGGGCCGCTGCGGTCGTGGACGACGGGGACGAGGAGAAGCCCAAGCAGAAGAAAAAGAAGAAGCGTGTTGAAGAGGACGAAGAAAGATCGTACAAAAACTCGCCGGTCCGATACATCGTCCTCGGGGTCCTCATCCTGATCATGTTGGTGCTCGGGTTCCTCCTCTATCTGAAGCGGAAGAACGAGGCCGCTGCGGCCAACGAGCCGGCACCGAAATCCGAGCCCACGTCGGAACCGCCGCGCAACCCGATTCAGCCGAAGGGCGCACCCATAGCGCTCGCGAAGGACAACGGTAAGCGCCCACCGATCGGAAAGGGACCGGGCGCGGGTCCACTGGACGACCTGTTCGTGAACGGGCCGGCCACCGCGGCAGAAGCGCAAAAGTTGCTCGCAAAGTACACCACGGAGCTGATCGGAACGTGGGCCGCCGATCTCGGCGCCGGCACGAAAGAGGAGCTCACCTACGCCGCCGGCGGGACGTTCCGCGCCACCCGCACCGGCCCCGGCGCCGCAACCGTCAGCGGGAAGTACACGGTGAAGAACCTCGTGGGCACAAAGGGCCTGAAGCTCCAACTCGACGGCCCCGACGGCGCCCGCACGATCAACGTAACATTTGAGAATAACGAGCTCCAGCACCCGAGTCTGGAAAAGGGCGTGACCGCCACGTTTCGGAAGAAATAGTTCACGGGAGCTCGGAAACGCGCCCACGCGGCTCAAGCGTCCCCAACGGAAGGGAGCCGCCCCCTGAAACAGCGTATCGGGGGGCGGCTCCCTTCCGTTGGGGACCGACTCATCATTTCGCCAGTGGCGACCGAGCGCCCGGCGGCACCACCGTAATTCTCACCGCCGGCCGCTTGCCGTTCGCCGGCTTCAGCCCGGGAACAGGCGGAGCGCCAGGGAACCCCAGGTCCGCCCCGCCGTCGAGGTCCAATTGCAGCTCGGGCGCGCCCCTGGCGCGCGGGGCGGGCGCGCCTGTAACCCCTGATAGCGCCGGTCCGGCGGGGTTTGGCTCCGCGCTCACGGTCGGCTGGGTGACTGGCGCGGGCGGTGGTGCGACGGGGTCGGACTCAGTCGCGGGCGTCCGGTTCATGGTGTCCGGTGCTTCGATGACCTCCGCCGCGATCACCCCTTGGAGTGCGGGCGCGGGTTCCAGTTCGAGCGACGGCGGGGCGCTTCCGCTCGCGAGTTCGTCAGCGCCGAGGGAGCACAGCTCGCCCGAGGGGAAGTGTCGGGCCGGTTCCGGCGCCTCCGCCGAGGCTCCCGTCACAGTCTGTTCGGTCACGGGTTCCGGTTCCGGAACGGTGCACGAGCTCAGCGCGAACGCCCCGCTCGCCGGGGGCACCGGGCCGGTGGGCAGGCCCGGGGCGAGCACCACCGCCGGTGCGGCTGCAGGCGCCCGGTCGCTCATGTCGAGCACCCACTGCGGAAGCGCCACAGGTGCCCGCTCGGGTGCCGTCCCTTCTTTCGGTTCCGGGCCGGGCACGGGTGGAACACCCGCGGCCACCGCGGGCGGCGCTCCGGGACCCGACGGCGCGGTGCCCGGTGCGCGCTCGGGTGCGGGAACCGGCACCGGCGGCTCGTCGGTAAGCACTTCCGCTTCGATCACCTCCGCTTCGATCAGGTCCACAGAAACCTCACCGGTAACAGCCCCGGCGGTGACCGTTGCGACCTCGACCAGCTCCGCGCCGATCGGTTCGCGCGCCCGGACCCACTTCGCGGCGATCTCCTCTTGCAGCCGCAGGATGCCGCCCACGCTCTTGAAGTGCAACCGGAAGCACTTCTGGCGCACGCCCTGGAGTTGCTGCCGCAACTTGTAGACCCACGTGCCCTTTGCGTAGGTCAGCGGCGGCTCGGGCACCATCTTCCCTTCGAGGATGAAGTCCGCGAGGTTCTCGCCCTCCTCGAAGTTCTTCATCGCCGGGAGATTGATCTCCCGTGCCGTTTTGATGATGTTCTTGAGTGCCTTCCAGGAGTCGCGGAGGACGCGCAGCACCTCGATGGTGAACTCGGGCGAGAGCCGATCGCCGAGCTTCTCTTGGAGGTGGGCGTGAACGAGGTAGTACCGCTCGGCCTCGCGGAGCGCGTGCAGCGATTCCACATACAGCCGCTGCACCTCCAGTTGGAACCGGTACCGCTCGACGAGTTCGTTCTTGAGCTCCGGGGCCACCCGAGCAGCCATCTGAACGTGGAGCAGGTACACCCGGCGGTCGAACGACTTGAACCACTCCCAGTTCTCGTCCCGTTGCTCCTCCGCGGCTGCGATCTTGCGCTTCAGCCGGCCCGACGGGCGCCCGACCGCGCTGCTGCGGAGCGCCTCCAGGTCCTTGAGGATCTCGAAGCGGGCCTCTGCGTGCTCCTCGCACCCGTCGTACAGCTTCTCCAGCACCTTGTCCATTCGATCGTCGGACCAGGGCTTGTTGCGGATGAGGCCGTTGAGTTCGTAGAGGTCGCCCGGTTCCAGCGGTCGCTCATCGAATCCCCCCTTGTACCTGGGAGCGAAGGCGGTGTCGGCGTGCTCGTTGTCGATGAACTTCTGGACCTCGGTCGCGTCGGACAGTTCGGCACTCTTCGGCACCTTGAAGGCCATGCGGTAGAACTTGTACGTCATCCGCTCCCGGAGCTCGTCCGCGTTGTCGAAGACCAGCCACGGCGAGCGGTGGTCGATCGGGCTGGCGACGAACCGCTCCTTTGCGTTCTCCTCGCGGTCGGCGTCGCTCGGGTGCGACCGCCACATCGGCAGCGTATCGTCCTGGTCCTCGATTTCGTCCTGTTCCGCGTCAAAAACGCGGAGCGCTTTCCCGGCGCCGGGGTGGGGCAGCGCGGGCGGGAGCCCGAGGTCCGGTTCCTTCTTCTTGCGCCGGACCACGGAGGCCGCCCGGTCCTGGTGCAGGTACAGGTCGTTGGAGTACAGCTTGTGATCGACGGCGACGGCGAGGTCGTTTACCGCCTGCGCGAAGCACTGCATCCCGAACCGCGCGCGGAGCAACCCGTGTGTGGCGGCATCGCTCCCGGCGGCGCTCACGGCAACCAGGTCCGCGTGAAACTCCTGCTCGCGGGAGACCGCCATGTTCTGGAGCACGATCATCTTGAACACCCGAGCCAGGCTCACCCGCCCGAGCCAGAGCGGCCCTCCGATCGTGTACCCCAGCCACCGGAGCGCGTCCGTTCGCTTGCAGAAGATGACGAAACGGTCCAGCCAGTCCTCACCGCGGATCATGTCGACAATGATGCACTGCATGATGTGGGCGTAGTTACTCGTCTGGCCGGTGTGAGTGAAGTGCCCGAACTCGTGCGCGAGGATGGCTTTGAACTCGCTCAGGTTCACCGCGTTGACCAGCCCCAGCCCGATGAGTAAGTCCTTCTTCGGCTCGATGAACAGGTTGAACAGGCTGACGTGCGAGATGCACATCGCGTTGACGTTCGGGGCAACGAACACGCGGTTCGGTTCCGCCGAACCCACCTCTTCGCACAGCCGGCGGATGAACCCGAACAGCACCGGGTGATCGTTTTCCTCCAGTTCGATGTTCATGTCCTTGTCGATCGGGTGCCGCTTGAAGAACCCTTTCACCAGGAACAGCAGCCCGAGCGAGCACAGGACCAGGCCGCCGATCTTGATGGGGACCCAGTGCCCGAGGGTCCACACGCACCAGAACCCGACCAGCGCGAAGAACAGCACGGCCCCGATGTAAAAGGTCAGGAACAAGATCAGGCCGGCCAGCTGGATGTTTTGTTGGCGGGTGAACGACTCGGGGTAATCGGTCAGCCCCTCGGGCACCTCTTCCGGGCCGGGCGGGTACGGTATCCTGGGCGCGGCGCCCTTTGGGCGGCGGGAGCTTTTGGGCTCCGGACCGTCCGCGATTGCGGCCCTCTCGGTGGCCCCCGACCGGGGGCCGGTTGGCTCCTCCGCGTCCCACTCCTGCGGCTCTTTCGGCTCCTTGTGCCCCCGGGCGCCCGCTGCGGCTTTGGCTTTTGGGCGCTCTTTCGGCTCGGTCTCCTCGGGGGAAAGGTCTTCAATGTCTCGCTCGGTCCGTTTGGCCATGTCCGACCCCGTCGGCTAGCGCCGCCTATAAATGGACTGTTCGTAAGTATCACTAGACGATGGCGGGCCGCGGAGCGTCTGTCAACCCCGTAGCAGGACCGAGCCCCAGCCGGCCCCATGAGCCCCCGGTCACCAGATGTGCGGAGTTCCGGATGCCGAATGACTTGAAGAACGGATGTGCGCCCACGATCGACTGGGGCGCGGCCCGCGCGCGAATGCTCCTCGACCCCACGGTGACGATGCTCAACACCGGGTCGTTCGGCCCACTGCCCGTGCCCGTGTTCGACCACGTGACCGAGCTCCGTCGGCGGCTCGCGGCCGGCCCCACGGACTTCTTCGTGCGGCAGGCGCCGCCCCTCTTGTGGGAGGCACGGGAGCGGGCCGCCGGGTTCCTCGGGACCGCACCGCACCGGCTCGTGTTCACCACGAACGTGTCCGCCGCAATCAACCTGGTCGCGTCCGGGCTCAGGCTCAACGCGCCGGGCGAGATCCTGATGAGCGACCACGAGTACGGCGCGATGATCTGGTGCTGGGAGCGCGCGGCCCAGCGCCAGGGGTTAACGATCCGCACGTTCCCGCTTCCGACGCTGGCAACGGACCCCGCGGAGATCGTGGACGCGGCCCGGCGCGCGATGTCGCCCAGGACCAGGTTGCTGTTCTTCAGTCACGTCCTGTCGCCGACGGGTTTGGTGCTCCCCGCAAAGGAGCTGTGCGCGGAGGCGCGCAAGCGCGGCATCATCACGATGGTCGACGGCGCGCACGCGCCGGTGTACGTGCCGCTGAACGTGTCCGACGTGGGCGCCGATTTCTACGCCGCGAACCTGCACAAGTGGCTGCTCGCGCCATCGGGAGCGGGCTTCCTGGTGATCGGCCCCGGGAACGAAGACCGCCTCCAGCCGCTGCACGTGAGCTGGGGCTACTACGCGGACAAGTACCCGATTGGCGAGGTCGCGCAGTCGGCCGGGCCGGACGGTCGCGACAACTACGGGAGCACGCCGCGCACCCGCTTCCTGGAGTTCGAGGGCACGCGCGACATCTGCCCCTGGCTCGCGGTCCCAGCGGCCATTGATTTTCAAAGCGGGTACGGCTTCGACGCCGTGCGCGCGCGTATCGCGGAACTGGCCGCGCACACGCGCACGGTGATCGGCGACCGGGGGCTTCCGCTCGCGACCCCCACGGCGCCGGGGATGTGTGGCGCGATGACCGCGTTCGAGTTGCCCGCCGGCACCCGCGCCCGACAGTTGCGAGCGGAACTCTGGGCGCGCCGGATTGAGATCCCGGTGATTGAACGGCCCGACCGCCTGCTCCTGCGTGTGAGTCACCACTTCTACACAACGGAAGCCGAGATCGATCGCCTGGCTGAAGTGCTCCCCGCAGTGCTGAGCGCGGGGGCTTAAAATACGACCCTGAGAAATTTAACTAGCCAGGCGAACAACTATTTCGATCAGTGAGCGTAGGGGTGGACGACGGAGACAAATGGAACCCGGCGACACGGCGCCGGGGTTCTGGGGCGAGTGCCTTGTGTCACCGACCGCGCCCGATTTGCTCGCGGTCCAGTTCCGGAGCCCGCGGTTCGTGAGGTGCGTCGGTGCCGCGTTTGGATTGCGCTTGTGCGGTGACAATTTGTTACGCTATTTCTTCGATCCGGAGCGAGGAGCGTTTATGCGCGGGCTGGCATTTCGGCGGCACCAGCATGAGCGGGCGAAAGGCCGCGCGCGTCGCTATCTGCGGTGGTTGCTCGGCGACCGGTTCACCACGCCGAAGCAGCTCGCCCGGTACACCACGGATCGCACACCCTGTTCGTGTTGGCTGTGCGGCAACCCGCGGCGTTCAGGTGAGGTCACCCGGCAAGAGTGTGTGGCGCGCCTCGAAAACGAACTTGGCGCACCAACAGCGAGCGGAGCGGCGCCGAGCACTTCCGGAACCGCTTGAAGCGGCGGGGTTCGAGCGCGCAACCGCTTCATACCACAGTGCGCGCCGCTCCGGCGTTGCGGTACGTCACACCCACTTCATCAGCACGCCGAGGTAGTTGTCCTTGTCCTTCAGCAGCCCCTCGTAGGCGTCGCCGAGTTGCTCGGGGGTGATCGTGTGCGTCACCAGCCCCGCGAGGCTTAGCCGCCCGGCCGCGAGCTGGCGGATCAACCAGTTCTGCGCCTTGTTGATGTCCCACGCGCCCGCCAACCGCGTGTGCGCGGGCTCGAACAGCATGTTCCCGTGCGCGCCGCTCACCTCGATGTACCGCCGGTGCAGGTCGTCGTAGAAGTTCACCTCTTTCGCCTTCCCACGCGGGCTCCCCACCACCACCACCTGCCCCGCGTCACACGCCAGGCTCATCGCGGTCGGAATTGCGTCCGGAACGCCCGTGGCGTCGCCGACGATCTCCGCGCCCTTCGTGCCCAAAAATGCGTTGAGCTGCTGCTTGATGTCCCCCGCGCCGGGATCAATCACGTGATCGGCCCCGGCCGCAAGCGCCGCGTCCCGCCGCATCTTCACCGCGTCGATCCCCACCACCGGCCCGGCGCCCGCGGCGAGCAGGCACCGCAGCGAGAACTGCCCGATGATGCCCAGCCCCAGAACCGCGGCGCTGCGCCCCACCGTCAAACCGGCCCGGACCGAAACGCCCATCCCGTAACGCGAGATGCACGCAATCGCGGCCTTCTCGAAGGTGAGATTGTCCGGAATCTTCCACACGCGGCACCGTTCGTGCCCCACCGTCAGCAGTTCGGCCGAGGCATGGTTCCCGGGGAAGCTGACCCGGTCGCCTTCCTGGAAGCCGCCGGGGAAGTCCTTGCCAACCTTCAACACCCGACCCGCCGCGGAGTAGCCGCTCCGGAACGGGAACTTCCAGTCCGGCATTGCGGGGTCTTTGAGCCACTGGTGCGTCCCCGTGTAGACGGCCAGTTCGGTGCCGGCGCTGATGGCGCTGTACTCGGCGGCGATGAGGATCTGGTTCTGGGCGGGGTCGGCGAGTTCGACTTCGCGAACCGTCGTCTTGAACGGTTCGGTGATGACAGCCTGTCGGGCCTTGACCATTTGCGTGAAACCTCGGAACGGTGGGATGGGACGAATTCTAGAAACGGGGCACCGTTCCCCCCAGCCCTTCCCCATCAAAAGGGACCGGGATCGGAAGCAGCGGCCTTCCGTTTTCTGCGCAAGCGGCGGGCTCGAAATAGTTCTGGTGACAATACAATCGTTCCGTGGGCGCGGACTCGCTCCGCTCACACGCGACACGGAAGCAGGTGCATCATGACGCGGTTCGGTTTTTCACTCGCTCTCGCCCTCACATTCGCCCTCGCCGTCACGACCGGGGCCGCGGCCCAGCCTGGCGCAAAGCCGCCGGGGGTGGTGCAGTTCAAACAGTTCGGGTCCACGCCCGAACAGTTCTGGCAGTCGTCCGTCACCCGGTGGACCGGACAGGTGGCGCTCGATCTCGAAACCATCAAGGGCGAGATCGCGGCGGCGAAACTCGGCGCCCTCGGCCGGGCCGCGCTCGCGGCCCAAGTCGACCACGCGCTGCGCCAGGTGATCGAACTCGATCAGCTCGTGCGCAAGGGTGCCCCCAAAGACAGGGTGTTCGGCGCCTACGCTGAAACCGAGAAGGCACTGGGCGGGATGCTATCGGCCATCGAGCAGAACCCGACCGCGAAGCGGGCCACGGCGGTCACGCTGGCGCGGCTCGATGTCGCCAACCACCAGCTCGCCGCCGCGGTCGGGGCCAACGACAACAACGCCGAGCGCGCGAACCGGCGGCTCCAGCGCCTGTGCGATTCGCTCGACGACAGTATCGAGCAGCTCCGCACCCTGTGCGCGGATTCGTTCCCGAACGAGCGCGCCCTCGATCGCGCCCTGAGCGGCTACTCCAAGGGCGCGCGGGTGGTGTCCCGCCGGGTGCGCGACAACGCGCCCCCGGCCCAGGTGAAGCAGGCCTACCTGGAAACGACGGAAGCGTGGGGCGAAGCGGCGGCCGTACTGGCGCGCGTGCGGGCGGTCCCGGCACCGGTCAGCGCCCAGGCGGCCCGCGTGGACGCGCTGCACCGGCGCCTCGGGGCCGCCCTCGGAGCGGCCCCCGGACCCGCCGGGGCG
>DASWYH010000910.1:0-5915 GCA_036405095.1 Gemmata sp.
CCTCTCTCGGCGAAAAAATTACGCAAGGATTACGCAAGCGGTTTGAGCCGGGACACGGCCTGGTGCAGCTTGCCGAGCTTCGTTTCGGCGTAGTGGTCGAGGGTGGTTTTCGCCGACTTGTGACGCGCAAGGCGCCTCACCTCGTCGATGTCCGCACCGGCGCGGATCAGGTCGGACACGAATTTCCGCCGGAGCGAGTGGAACGTGACACCCGGCCCCAGTCCGGCGCGGGCCGCGTCCCGCTCCACCCAGCGCACGTGCCGGCGGTCCTTTGCCCACCGGCCGGGCCAGAGAAGGGCAGAGGGGGCTCTCCCGGCAAGGAAAGTCATGAGGAACGTTGCGAGGTTCGGGTGCAGGGGGATCGGCTCCTCACGCTTCCCCTTCGTGTCCGCGGCCTCGACGGTCACGACCGGCACCGCGGCCTTGAGGTCGAAGTGCGAGGGCGTCAAACTCGCCAGCTCGGAGAGCCGCAGCCCGGTGAACGCGGCGACCCGGTACAGCGCGGCCCGCACCGGTCCGGGGAAAAAAGCGTTGTGTCGCGGCGGGCACTCTTCGGCCGCGCGCAGGAACTTCGCGAACTCTGCGTCATCGAGCACCCGGCGCGAGCGCCGACGCTCGACCTGTTCGTTGAGCAGCCGCACCGAGCGGAGCGGGTTCGCGGCCTCGATCAGGTCCGCGTACCACCCCGCGAACCCTTTTGCGCTCCGGATGTACCCGTTCGCGGTCGCGGGCGAAACCGAGTGCTTGCCGGTCCGCAACCGCTGTACAAACTTGGTGAGAGGTGGACCGGTCACATCGGTCCAGGCGTACCACCTCAGTGCGGGGGCGAGCGCGTTCAGGTGCCGCTCGACACCTTTGATGTAGGCGTCGGACCGGTCGCGGTTGCGCAGCTCGTCGAGGTACTCTGTGAGCAGCTCGGCGACGGGTCGGTTCCGCTTGATCGCGTCCCCGGCCGGATCGGGCAGTCCGGCGCGGTGCCGGGTCGCCAGGTCCTCGAACCGGGCGAGCGCCGCTTGGGCGGCTTTCTTGGTGCCGATCCGCTGGTTCCGTTGGGTGCCCGTCGCGTCGGTCCACTCGCAGTACCAGTCCTTTACGGTGACCCTCACCCGCCCGCCGTTCCCATCGGGCTTTGTATATGTGGGCTGAAACACCCGGCCCATGTCGCGTCCCTCCTGGAGCTGATGGGTCAGTTCGCCGCGAGCGCGGCCGGTTCTGCGCGGTCACTCAGCCGCCCTTCAATGTGCCAGTCGCCGAGCACCTTCACGCGGATTTGCTTGCGCCCGTCCGGGGTCCGCACCTTGACGTGCGCGATCTGGTATCGCCCGGCATCTTCGACTGTCACCAGGTCGCACTTGACCGCGAATGGTGCGGCGAGACGCCCGGACGAACCCGCGTACCGCATCCGCTCTTGTTTGCCTTCGAGCAGGTGCGTGTTGCCGTCCGCATCGGTGACGATCAGCCCACCCGTCTGAAAGTCGTCCTTCTCACCCGGCACCCAAATCTGCTTGCCGTACATGCTCAGCTCCCGTGATGCGTGCTCGCGACAGTCGCGGGCGACACGGGCAGTCTGGCTGACAATGGGGGCGGGCTCAACCGCCGAGGTGTACCCTTTTTCGCGGGGTACACTTTCGACACCATCGGTGAGCCGGGCCTGCTTCCGCCCGATCACCCATCCGCGCGTCCCGTGCTGGTAGACGACTTCGCGCGTGCGCAGTTCCGCAAGGGCAGTCATGACGGTGCTGCGCGGCGGCTCGGGCGCGTTCTGGCCCGGGGGCATCTCCCTCTGGTGCCAGACCCATTGCCGCTCGATGATGTCGACAGGCATCACGCACGTCTCGGAATCGGGCATGCCGTCGCGTTCCGCCCACAGCTCGGCCAGGATCTTAAACACCTCACGATGCTTGGGCCGTGTCTTCCGCTTGAGTTCATCGGGTAAAGCCGGGTCGTTGTCCTCGGTCTCCTCGTCGGCTTCTTTTGACCCGATGGTGATGTGCAGCCCCTCGCGATCGTCGGAGTATCGCAGAAAGCTCCGGTTGCGCAATCGGAGCGATTGGGCCAGAATCGGG
This sequence comes from Gemmata sp., assembly GCA_036405095.1. Taxonomy (GTDB): domain Bacteria; phylum Planctomycetota; class Planctomycetia; order Gemmatales; family Gemmataceae; genus Gemmata. The sequence goes on from DASWYH010000910.1 coordinate 2,067, forward strand.
GTGAACCACTTGCACAGATCTTCAGGCTTGTCTTCGGGCCGAATCATGGGGCGATTCCTCATGGTTTGGGTGTACCCCGCGAAAAAGAGTACACCTCGGCGATTGGTTGAAGTGCGGGTAACGGGTACAGTTCAGTGCGGGTGTACGGATGCTCAGAAAGGGAGTCGGTCGTGGACGGAAAAGCGAACGAGCGAATTTCTGTGGAAGAGTTCAGGGCGTTCCTGATCCGATACGCAAATCAGGTTTCTCCCGAAGGCGATTTCATTCTTTTCCAGGTTTGGAAGGGCGAACTCGGAGAAACGGAATCGCTAGAACACAATGTCGTCATCAGGTGTCAGCCTGATCCCCCTTCTCCTTTTCCGAATTCAATTCCGCTTCCGCCCGATTCATCCAGTTCTTGAGGTGATTAACCACAAACCACCCAAGGGCACGCTTCCTCCTGCCCGTCCGCTTGCGGCGGCGGTTGATCTTGTTGGCGATGTCTTCGAGTCGTTCCATGAATTCGAGCGGCACCTTGAGGTGCGCCGTGTATTTCGGATCGTCTTCATCGCCACCATCAGCGAGCGGATCATCGTCGGGATTTGGTGGCTCCATGTCTTTTGCCACAGTCTGCTCCCTAATCATCAATCCAGCCACAACGTGACTCCCAGTTAACAAATCTACTTCGGGTCTTGTCCACACTTCAACTTTCTTCGCCCGAAATGGCTTGACATTACCGGGGTGAAAAGTTAACTTTTCTACTAGTGGCAAAGTAGAAGAGGTGATCAATGGCCACAGTGCAAAAGGAATGGCTTTCCGCGACAGAGGCCGCAGAGAAGTACGAACTCAGCGCCAAGCTGCTCCGAAGGCTTGTTCGCAAGGGGGTGTTCACTCGGGGCAATTTCGGAGCCGCCGTGGTACGCCCGCCTATTTACCTGCGCGTCGCTGAACTGGACGCATACAGGTCGGGTGGCGTCACTGCTGTTGCGCCTGTCAAGAACGCTTACTTGCCGCCCGTCAGTCCCACCACGAGCGCGTGACATGGCATCCCGCGTGAAACCCGGCACAAGACTGGTGAAGCGCTCCGAGGCGATGTCTCGGCTCGGGTGCGGGCGCACGAAGTTCTGGGAGCAGTGGCACCCAGTCTTTACGGACCCGCGCCCGCCGGAGCGTCGCACCAAGCGATACGAGAGGCACGTGTACGAGGACGAGTTAGACATCGCGATTGAGAAAAGCGCTAAAGGCTCATCGGCGGTGCTGCTGTACCGCCGGCTGATGGGTCGCGCGAAGTGACCATCTAACCGACCAGCCCCCGGGTGAGCCGTGTAGCCGAATGGGCGACGGCCGCGGCTCCCCGGGGTGCCGCTGAATATTGGGGCCTGAGCCGGGGTGTATGACACCCGCGCAAAAGGAGCGCTCGACATGCCGGGCAAGGGCGCGCCGAAGATCGTGTTCCGCTGCCCGCAAGAGACGATCGACTGGCTCAACGGTCGCGTCGCGTGGAGCCGCGCCAACAGGCGCGACGGCGAGCACACGCTCACCAGTCTGATCCTGGAGTTGATCGAAGAGGGGCGGAAGAAGCGGGAGCGGTCGCGGACGTGGCGGAAGAAGAAGCGGGAGCGCCAGCAGCAACAGGCACAGCGGGAGGCGGGCGCATGATCACCTTGTTCTTCGACGGGCTCTGTGAACCGGTCAACCCGGGCGGGGTCGCGACCTTCGGGTTCGCGCTCTTCGGGCTCCCCGCCCCGCGGGAACAGGTTGTTGGGGCGGGCGTGCTCGGGGCCGGTCCGGGCATGACCAACAACTTCGCCGAGTGGGTGGCGTGCGGGCGCGGGCTCGGGTTCCTGGTGGCCGGGAAGGTGAAACCGGACGGGCTCACGATCCTCGGGGACTCGCAGCTCGTGATCAACCAGCTCACCGGGGACTGGGAGTGCCGGGACGAGCGGCTCCGGCGGTGCCGGGACCGGTGCATCGAGTACCTGACGCGACTCGGGTGCCGGTGGAAGGCCGAGTGGGTGCCGCGCGAGCAGAACGCGCTCGCCGACCAGTTGAGCGCGGCCGTGTACGTGGGTCGGACCGGGAAGCCGGTTCCGGAGCGCCCCAGAAAACCCAAGGCGGGAGCGAACCGGTGAACGTGCTCATCCTGACCAACGCGACCGCCGCCGCTGCCCGGCGCGCCACCCGTGCGGCCGAGCAGGCAACGCGCCGGATGGGTCACGTGCCGGTGTGGCCCGGGGATCACGTGCGCCCCGAGGCGGTGGTGCTGGTGGCGGGCGCCGGGCCGTTCGGGTTCCTGGTCGCCGATGCGTTCATGACCCGCGGTGTGCCGGTGTGCTTCTACGAGCCGGGCGGCGGCGGCTGGGTGGACGGGATGGCATTGGCCCGTAACTGCCGGGCGCTGAGCGAGTGGCTCGGAGACGTGTTCCTCGGGGCGCACACTACCGCGCCCCGCCCCGTGACCAAGAAGGGAGCCCGCCGTGACGGCACTCACTGAACCTGTATCGACGGCTCCCGCCGCGGTCGCCGGTGGCCCCCCGCTCTTCGCGCTGTGGGAGATCGTTGCCGTCGAGAACCACGACGAGGTGGTCACGTTCTTCGCGGTCACCGGGCGGGACGTTGACCCGCCCGATGTGCGAGCGGGGTTCGAGGCCGTGCGGGCCGAGAACGGGCTGAACTGGTTGTCGCGGGTTCACTCGGTGCGGCTCGTGACGCGAATGCGTTCGGAGCGAGACGCGGGCCGGTTCGCGGGCGCCGTGTTGACGCACGCGATCGCGGACCAGCGCGCCCGAGTGGTGTCCCCGCGGGACCTGGGGGTGGGCGCGTGACCCGGGAGCCGCGGCTCACGTTCGGCAAGCACCGCGGCTCAACGCTCGCGGAGTGCCCGGCGGATTACGTGGGGTGGCTGACCACCTCCGACAAGGTGCCGGCGATCTGGCGGGAGCTGGCACGTCGGCACCTCGGGCTCGACCCCGTGGAGGTCGGCCCGGAGCCGTCGGCGGAGGCGCCCGCGGTGCTGTTCCCGCGGCTCGTGTTCCTGTGGTGGGAGTCGATGACCAACGAGCACGCGAACAATCCCGCCGCGCTCGCGGTCGTGGACCGCGGGTTCGAGCGGCTCAAGTTGTACTGCGCGCAGGTGACCGGGCGGCGGTTCCCCACGGACGCGGAGTTCGCGGCGGCGCGGGCCGAGCTGGAGCGCGAGGAGCAAGAACGGAGGGGCTCGCGCCGTGGCCACACCAACTGAAAAGGGGCAGAAGACTGCACGCCGGCCGCTCTTCGGGGCCGGCGCCCGGGTCACAACCCGGTACGCGGTCAAGCTGCCGAAGCCGCTGGGTCGGTTCCTGTACTTGCGGTTGCTGCCCGGGACCGAGTGGACGGTGAAGGCGGTCGAGCTGCGGGGCGAGCGAGCGCCCGTGTACACCCTCACCGCCGGCGGGTTCGAGATCCGCCGGCAGGAGTGGCGGTTGCGGGCGCTCGCCAAACCCAAGAAGCCCAAGGCGCCCAAGTCGTGAGCAAGAAACGCGCGTTTTCTGCCGCCGCGCCCCCGGTGCCGCCGAAGTTCACGGACCCCGGCCCTGGGCTCCTCCTGGCCGACGTGCCCGGGATGCCGGCCGAAGCGGCCACCTACTTCGCGATGCGCGGGGCGAACACGCTCGGGGACCTGCGCCCCGAGATCGAGGCCGCGGCCCGGTCGGACGCGCAGTGCGAGCCGGTGTTCGTGGTGGTCGGGGGGAAGGGGTACGAACTGCCGACGCTCGTGCGGTACAAGGCCGGTGAGGCGCTGATCGGGCTCCTCGGCGGGCGGGTTCACGTGCTCCAAGTGATGAGCGGGTGGACGGTGCCGAAGCCCGTGCCGGCCCCGGCCGACGACTT
>DASWYH010000911.1:0-2628 GCA_036405095.1 Gemmata sp.
TGGCAGTCGCGGCTCGTTGCAAAAGGGGCATCGTTGGCGGGGCCGTGTATCAGACAAGGTTGCAAGGCCATCTGCGAATCGGTCGGCAGTAACTACGGTAATCCGGCTCCGGGAGTCGATCAGTCGATCGTAATACTCACAAACACACGAGCAGATATGCCGCCCAAGTTTTCGCGGCAAATAGTTGCTATAAAATAAACTAAAAACCAGCAGACAGAACTATAACCAACAGAGGATCTGATAATACGCAGAAAGACCGAAGTTATTGTAGTTTATTCTGCTGTATGCTTATTTGTTATCTTTGTGCCTTTGTGGTTATGGCTTTCTGTCGGCAGCACTAATCATCGGGCCTGTGCCGGTCGCCCCCAGCCATTCCTCTTCGGTCATCGCCCGGCGCCTGAGCCATGCGGACAAGCGCCGGGTCTGGCAGCACGAGCTGTTGGCCCAAGGAGATTCGGGCCGTGGTGGGCGACCACCACGACCACACGAAGATCCGCACCCGCGCCTACGAGTGTTCAGATCAGGCCGCGTGAGCACCGCCGGTTTGCGGAAAGGACAGCTCCAAAAGATACCCGTCCGGAAATGCGTGCTTTACACAACGGCCTCGGCCCTCACTTCCCGCCGAGCGGCTTCCCGTTGATCGACTTGATGCCCTCGCGCGGAATGACGGCGAACTGGTACTTGCACGTTGTCGGGTTCTGGAACGCGATTTTCGTGCTGACGTGGCGAACAGTCAGGTTCCCGTCCGCGCCGAGGTGCGCGCCGATCGAGATCCGATTCGGGTCTTTGTTGAGGGCGATCAGCACCAGATCTTTCGCGAAGTCGATCTCCGGCGCCTTTTCCTTCGGGCAGTAGCTCTTCCGCAACTTCTCCCACGCCGCCTTGTCGGCAACGTAGTCGTCTTTGGGCGCCTCGGCCCGGAGGTCGAGCCGGATCTCGCCCTGCCAGGTTTTCATCGGCTCCACGGGCGCGCCATCGGCGCCCGATACCGGCGCGAGCGCCGAACCCCCGGACACACACACAACGGCCACCAGCAGACGAAGCGCACTGCGATTCATGAACGTTCCCGCCCGTAGAGATGAAGGGCGACCCCCGCCGCCCAGGATTACGAGGAGCGAGGCGGTATTACCGTTTGCCCGCGCGCCAGCGCCTCCGTAATCTCATACACGCACCCGCTGACGAAGTCGCTTTTCGTGACAAGCTGCGCCCGGGAGCGGGGTACGTCTCCGCTCCCGGGCGCAGCTTGTCACAAGTGCGGCGCCCGCACCGGGTTCATGTACCAGAGCAGTTCAACCTCTCTAACTCGCCGGACGGCTTCCATGAGCCAGAAGAAGGTTCGCGTCGCGATCGTGGGTCTCGGGTTCGGGTCGGAATTCATCCCGATCTATCAGGCGCACCCGGACGCGGAGATGTACGCCATTTGTCGCCGCAATCAGGCGGACCTCGACGCCTGCGGCGACAAGTTCGGCATCCCCAAGGAGCGCCGGTACACGAACTACGAAGATCTGCTCAAAGACCCGAACGTTGACGCGGTCCACATCAACAGCCCGATCCCCGATCACGGGCCGCAGAGCATCGCCGCGCTGAGGGCCGGCAAGCACGTCGCCTGCACCGTGCCGATGGCGACCAAGAAGGAAGACATCCGGACCATCATCGAACTGCAGCGCGAGACCAAGAAGGTCTACATGATGATGGAGACGGTGGTGTACGCCCGCGAGTACCTGTTCGCGAAGGACCTGTACGACCGCGGGGCGCTGGGCAAGATCCAGTTCCTCCGCGGGAGTCACCAGCAGGACATGGACGGGTGGCCGGGCTACTGGCCGGGGCTCCCGCCGATGTGGTACGCTACCCACTGCGTGAGCCCGTGCCTCGCGATCCTGTCCGATGCGGCGAAGGGCCGAATCGCGCTCGCCGAGAGCGTGGTGTGCCACGGCTCCGGGCGCATCCGCGAGGAGTTCATCCCGATCTACGGCTCCCCGTTTGCGGTCGAGAGCGCGACGTTCAAGATCGGCGGCACGGACGTGGTCGCGGAGGTGACGCGGAGCCTGTACGACACCGCCCGCCAGTACCGCGAGAGCTTCGACGTGACCGCCAGCAACGTCAGCTTCGAGTGGCAGCAACTCGAGGGCGAAGACCCGGTGCTGCACATGCGCGGGCTGCCCGAGCACCAGATCCCGCGCCGGGTGAAGGTGCCGGACTTCGCCGGGCGGCTCCCGGACCCGATCCGCAAGTTCACGGGCGCGATCCACGACGCCACGCACCTGAGTTTCGTGCAGGGCGGCGGCCACGGCGGCAGCCACCCCCACCTGGCCCACAACTTCCTGATGGCCGTGCTCGGGAACCAGCCCGCGTTCCCGGACGCGCCGACCAGCGCGAACTGGACGCTGGTCGGCATCTGCGCGCACGAGAGCGCTATGGCCGGCGGCACGCGGGTCGAAATCCCGAAGTGGTGAGCCGATGAACGGAGGAACCGCCCGGTCGTGCGATCGGCCCGCAAACCCGGCGGGAGCCGCCCGGCCGACAACATCAAAAACAACGAAGGCCCGGGGCACAGCGGCCGAGGAGGGCGCCCCTTCCTCGGCCGCTGTGCCCCGGGCTTTCGGGGCTCCTTTCCCACTGGCCCACGGA
>DASWYH010000912.1:0-2788 GCA_036405095.1 Gemmata sp.
GACGCTCATATGACCCCGCTCCCCGCCGGTGCCGCGCTCGATCAGTTCTTCCTCGACGCGCGCAGCAGGCTCCTGGAAACGGCCGCGATTTTCGACCGCATCGGCCGCGGGTCCGGAGCCGATGACATCGCCGGCGACCCGCGCGCGGTGAAACTCCGGCAGGCCGTGGAGGTGTTGCTGGGCGCGGCGCCGAACAAGGCCGAGTTGCTTCAACAACTGTTTTCGCTCGCTTACGATCCCGAATGGAAGCGCCCGGCACCGCGGTTCTGAACCGCCCGTGCCGCCCGCACCACCGCACTCCGCGGAGTGCCGCGCGCCCGTTTTCCGGCGAGGCGGGGTTTCGCCGCGCCGCGCACCCGCTTACCATGTCGGCGCGGCCCGAGCCATGTCAGCACCCTCTTCAACTGAACGCGGGAGTTCGCAGTTATGCCGATCACGTTGGGTTGCCCGTCATGCGGGAAGCGGTTCCGCGCCCGGGACGAGTCCGCCGGGAAGCGGGTGAAGTGCCCGTACTGCCAGGCGGCGGTGCCCGTGCCGACCGCAGAAGAGTCCGCCGCGGCCGGTGCCCCCACGGCGCCGCTGCCGCCCCCGCCACCCGCCTTCGAGCCGGACCCGCTGCCGCCCCCGCGACCGGGACCGTCGCGCCAGCTCCCGCGCCCGAAGCTTCCGGACCCGCCGGTCCCGGTGGTCGCGGGTCCCGACGACTGGGGCGCCCTTCCGGGGAGCCCGGCGGCCACCGCACCGGTTCCGCCCATCCCGGTCCGCACGGGCCCGCCCAAAGCGGAAGTGCCGGAACCCGTGACTGACCCCGAGCCGAACCCGTTCCCGGCCGCGGCTCCGAGCACCCGCGATCGTGCGGGCAAAGGGAAGCCGCGCCCGAAGCCCGTGGGACCCGAACCCAAGAAGACGAAACCCGAAAAGAGCCCCGACGAGGTGCTCGCGCGGGCGTGGGCGTCGGTCCGCCGGGGCCTGTTCTGGGTGCAGTTCGCGCTGTTCTTCGTTGCGCTGCTCGGGTTCGTCGGGTTCGGTAAGGCACTCTATGTCCGTAACGTCGGTGAGCTACCGAAGGGCGAGGGGTGGGTTCAGATCGACGGGTACATCAACTCGGGCGGCCCGAACTCCATTCCGCTCACGAAGACCGATGAGATCAATTTGGCCACCTACGGGCTGTTGAGTGCGCTCGCGGGCTTTTTCCTCATGATCGGGCGGTTGTTCAGTAGCGGGGGTCCGCGGAACAGCGGCGCGCGCGGGCTGTTCGCGCTCAGCGGGCTGCTCACGCTGGTTGCGTTCGTGGCGGTGCCCGCAGTGATCGTGTGTGAACGGGTGCCGTTCCCGACCGAAGCGGGGTACGCGAAGCTGGCGGTGCTGGTGGCGGTGCCGCTCGCGGAGTTCTGGTTCCTCACCGCGATCACGGCGAGCGGGCTGGCGCTGAAGCGGCCCAGGGTCGCGCGGCAGGTGGGCTTCATCGGGTTCCTGGTCGCGCTGGTTCCGGTGCTGGCTACGGTGGGCGTGGAACTTTATGTGGCCAACCTTCGTCCAAAAAAATTGGACGCGGACTGGATGCTCTACGAGCAGGCGGCGCTGCTCATGGGGTGGCTGATTCTGGTCTTCGCCTACATGCGCGCGGTGGGAGGGGTGCGGTCCGGCGCGCGCGAGTTCATTCGGGCCGTCGAGGACAGGGACGACGCGGCGCCCGCCGGCGCGTGAGTTCGGTCCTCGGGCGCTGTGTTCCTGGCTCTACGCCCGTGGGGCTGGGCCGGGGTGACACCGCACCGGAGGGCTCACCGTGATCGTTGCGTGCGAGGTCGAATGCCCCTTCTGCCGCCGGATCGTGGCGCTCGCGAGTGACACCGTCGGGCACACGGTTCCGTGCCCGGAGTGCGCCGGGCGGCTCGCTCTTGTCGCGCCGATCCCGACGGTCCCCGTCGTTCCGCCCGCGGCGCCAGATTTCCCCTCTTTTTCACTGGCCGGCGGTCCGCCCGGGCACCGGTTCGCGAAAGCGACCGCCCGCCTCGATCGGCTCCTCCCGCCGTGGCCCCGGGTGCTGTACGGGTTGGAACTCACGCGGCGCGGGGCGTTCTGCATGGTCCCGCTGTACGCCCTGTTCGTGATGACCGACGCGGTCATTTTTCCGCTCGCGCCGCCCAACCCGTTCCCGAACGAGGGCGAACACCTGGCGCTGTTCGTGGCGGTTCAGTTGCTCCCGCTCGTGCTCCACTCGCTCGGCCAGCGCGCGTGCGCGGTGGCGCCGGTGCGGGGCAACCACCTCGCGCGCCGGGCTGTTCGGTTGCAGGTGGTCGGGGGCGCGGTGCTGATCGGGTTCTCGTATTTCAACCGGGCCGGGATCGCGCTGTTCGTGCTCCTGCTGCTCAGTTCGTTTGCGCTGTGGCTCGGGTTCCTGGTGCGGCTCGTCCGCGCGCTCGACGACCGCGCGCTGTCGGCCGAGGTGCGCGCGTTCGTCTGGCGGTACGGGATCGGGGTCGCGATGGCCCTCGCGCTGTTTGCCGGGCTGAACCTCGCGCTGCGCGTAAACAACTGGTCGGTCGCGTTCCTGTGTCGCGCGTCGGCCGCGCTTATCGGGTTCGTGCTTCTGTACGGTTACGACCAGTTGCTCCGGGCCGTCGCGCGGAGCATCTCTTTGCACGCGCCGGTGACGGGACCAACCGGAGCGTGATTCTCGGTCGTGCAAATGGCCGGCGGTAGTTGTCAGCGCGGAGCAGCGTGTGCCTTTCAGAACCCAATAGATGTTCTTCACGATAGCGGTGTTCGTAAGTAGTATGCCAGCCCG
>DASWYH010000913.1:0-3387 GCA_036405095.1 Gemmata sp.
GGTGAAGACGGGCCAGTTACCGTGTGTCGCTAACCTCGTTTCAAAACTATACCACCTTCCCCGCCGCTGATGCCCGCCAAGACCAACCGAACGATGCCGCTCGCCGACTGCGCGGAAGAACTGGAGATCGGCAAGGAACTCCTGCGGGATTACGCGATGCGCGGGTGTCCCCACGACAAGGGTGGGCGTGGGAAGCCCAACCTCTTTGACCCCGATGAGGTGACCGCGTGGATGAAGGCGAACGGACTGACGGGATTGCCCGGGCGCCCGGCCATGACGGACTCGCCGGACATCGAGGCGGCCAAGCTCCGGGAGATCAATCTTCGCTGCCGCAAACACGAGATCCACATCGCGGAACGGGAGGGGCAGCTAATCCCCACCCAGGACGCCAAGCAGTGGATTGGGGAGCACATCGCCGCCGCGAAGGGCAAATTCATTGGCATGGGGGCGGCGCTGGCCCCGCAGTTGGAAGGCCGGGACGCGGCGGAGCGACAGGACATCATTGACCGCCGCATTCGTGAAATCCTTGACGAGCTCTCAGAAGAATCTCATCGCGTCGGCGTTCGCTGAGGCGTGGAAGCCGCCGCGAAAGTGCTCGCCGGCGGAATGGGCGGAAGCCAACTTCCGGCTCCCGGCCGCGATGAGCGCCGAGCCGGGGTTGATCCGCCTGTCGCGAACTCCATACGCGCGGGGCATCCTTGACGCGGCGGTCGACCCGGTCGTTGAGGAGCTGGTCATCGTCGCCGGAACGCAGGTCGGCAAGACCACCATTCAGGAAATCCTCTTGGGGTACTGGGCCGACGTCGACCCCGGCCCGTGCCTGTTCGTGAAGCCGTCCGAAGAGGCGTGCACGGAGTACATCAAGGAGCGCATCCGGCCGCTGCTCGAATCGTCGCCTGCCCTCAAACGCCACCTGAGCGACCGTCCGAGCGACAACACGCTGAGCAGCATCAAGCTCGACTCCATGCCGATCTACTTCGGCTGGTCCGGTTCGCCCCAGTCGCTCGCGTCCCGGCCGTGCCGGTACGTGCTCCCCGACGAGTGCGATAAGTACCCGCCGTTCTCCGGGCGAGAGGCGGACCCGGTCAGCCTGGCGAAGGAGCGAACCGCGTGGTTCGGGCACCGGCGGCGGGTGATCCTGTCCTCCACACCGACGACGCGGGACGGGACGATCACACGGGCGTTTGATGCGTGCGGCGACAAGCGATACTTCCACGTCCCGTGCCCGCACTGCGGAACGTTCCAACGGCTGGTGTGGCCGCAGGTGAAGTGGGTCAAGCTGCCGATCACCGACAAGGTCCAACTGGCCGACCAGATCGAGCAGAACCGGTTAGCCTGGTACGAGTGCGGCAACCCCGACTGCAAGGGCCGGATCGACGAGAGCCACAAGCCGAAGATGCTGGAGCGTGGCCTGTGGGTCAGCGACGGGCAGACGGTCGCGAGGGACGGCACGGTCAACGGCGAGCGTCCGGCGAGCAAGCGGGTGGGCTTCCATTTGAACAGCCTGTACTCCCCGGCCCGCAAGTTCTGCGAGATGGCCGCGGAATTCATCCGGGCGGACGGCGACATCGCCGCGACGATGAACTTTCGTAACTCGCGACTGGCCGAGCCGTTTGAGGTTCAGGTCAGCCGGCGCGAGCCCTCGAAGATCCGCGAGAAGGCGGAAGCGGCAAAAGTTTGGGGCCGGGCCGGCGCCGTCCGCGTGGTGCCCAACTGGGCGGTGCTGCTGATCGCGACGGCGGACGTGCAAAAGGACCACTGCTATTACAGCGTGACGGCGTGGGGGTACGAACTGAAGAGCAAGCGGGTTTACGTGGGCGTGGCCGCGACGCTCGACGAGGTGTATCGGCAGGTGTTCCGCCCCGACGTGCCATTCATCGCCGAGACGGGGGGCGGCGCGCTGGCCGTGAGCGTCCTGGTGTTCGACAGCGGGTATCGCAAGGACGAGGTCACCGACTTCGCCCGCCGCGACCCCACCCGCGTCCAGATCGCAAAAGGGTTGAGCACCTACTTCGGGCCGATCGCAGAAGAGAAGGTGGAGAAGGCATCGGGCGTGACGGTCTGGAACATCAACACGATGCAGTCCAAGGACACGCTCGATCGGCTGATCGGTGACCCGGACGCCGAGAAGTGGCAGGTTTACCCGGACATCGGCGACGAATACTGCGCACAACTCGCGTCCGAACACAAGGTGTTGGACCCGCAGACAAAGCGGATGGAGTGGAAGACGAAGACCAGCGGTGCCGCCAACCACTTCTGGGACTGCGAGGCGATGGCGTGCGCGGTCGCGGCGGGCAAGGGCGCGGGCATCCCGAAGCCGCCCGACCCGGAAGAGAAGCCCAAGCCCCAGCGCCGGGACAACTCATGGCTCGGCGACCGCAGCGCGTGGGGCGGCGAACGCAACAACTGGCTGAACAGGTAACGACCCAATGACCGCAGCGCAAGAACTCGCCCTCGTCGACGCCGCCATCGAGACCATCCTCACGGGCGGGGTCTCGTCGTACCAGATCAACGGCCGCGGGGCGACAAAGCTGGACCTCAAACAGCTGTGGGACCGCAAGCGAGAACTCGAAATGTCGATCGACCGCGCGTCGTCCACCGGCGGCTGCCGCGTCGCCGCGTTCCGCCGCACGGACTGAACCAAACTTCATGGCATCCAAGCGAAAACCCACCCGCCGTGCCGCGCCTGCGGAGTTGCCGGCCGAAGTCCGGCTCCGTCGCGAGCGGGCGTTGTTCCAGGCCGCGCAGTACAAGGCCGCGCGCACCGCCATGCTCGCGACCTACCAGGCCGCGGACCGCGGGCGGCGGAACAAGGACTGGCGCCCCCCGAAGGGCTCGGCCGACCTTGCGATCATCCCCGACGCCGACACGCTCAACGCGCGGTCGCGGCAGATGGTGCGAGACTCGCAGATCGCCAAGTCGATCGTCAAGGCGTTCACGCGGAACGTCGTGGGCACGGGCATTACCCCCGTCCCGACCGTCAAGGGCCCGGACGGGCGGATGCTGAAAGAGGTCAACCGATTCCTGATGCGGCTGTTCTGGGCGTGGGCGCAGGACTACCGGTGGTGCGACGTCGAAGAGCGGCAGACGTATTGGGAAAAGCAGTCGCTGACGTTGAAGGAGTGGACGACGGTGGGGGAACACTTCATCGTCTGGAACTACGAGCGGCACCCGACCAAGGTCGGGTTGCGGCTCCAAAGTTTCGAGCCGGAGCAACTCGACACGACCCTGACGAGCTACCTCGACCCGGCAACGGGCGAGCGGCGGGAAGTGCGGGGCGGTGTGGAGGTGAACGACCGCGGTGCCGCCCGCGCGTACCACTTCTACCAGCGGAACCCGAATGACTACGTCGGTTCGCGAGGCGTCCAATCCGTCCGCGTCCCGGCC
>DASWYH010000914.1:0-1844 GCA_036405095.1 Gemmata sp.
TCCGCTACCCGGTCGAGGTCGGGCTCGTCGGGGACTGTCGGACGACGCTCCGGGCGCTGCTCCCGCTGCTCCAGAAGAAGAAGGACCGCTCCTTCCTGACGACGGCGCAGGAGGGCATGAAGGCGTGGGGCGAACTGCTGCACGAGCGGGCGACGGTGCAAGACAAGCCGATGAAGCCGCAGGTGGTCGCGCACGAGCTGGGCAAGCGGCTGCGCGACGACGCGATCGTGTGCTGCGACTCGGGCACCGCGGCCACCTGGTTCGCGCGCCACATCCCCGCCCGGCGGGGCCAGATGTACTCGCTCTCCGGGAGCCTCGCGAGCATGGCCAACGGGCTCCCGTACGCGCTCGCCGCGCAGGTCGCCTACCCCGACCGGCAGGTGGTGGCGTTTGTCGGGGACGGGGCGTTCGCGATGCTCATGGGCGAGTTCGCCACCGCCGTCCAGCACAAGCTCCCCATCAAGGTGGTCGTCCTCAAAAACAACGTGCTGGGGATGATCAAGTGGGAGCAGATCGTGATGCTCGGTAACCCCGAGTACGCCTGCAACCTGTCGCCGATCGACTTCGCGAAGGTCGCGGCGGCGTGCGGGGCCGACGGGTTCAGTTGTGACGACCCGGCCCAGATCGGCGACGTGCTCGACGCGGCGCTGGCGGCCCCCGGCCCGGCGGTGATCGAGGCGGTGGTCGACCCCAACGAGCCGCCGATGCCGCCGAAGGCGACCTGGAAACAGGCGCTCCACTTCGCCGAGGCGCTGGCCCGCGGCACGCCGGGTGCGGGGAGCATCATCGGTACGGTCCTCGGGAACAAAGTCCGCGAGATGATCTGACGCCCGTCCCGCGGTTTCCCCTAACGGAGTCCCCATGTTTCACCACGTGAAGAAGCTGATGTACACGGTCCGCGTCGACGAGCCGAACCCGCAGTTCGGCAACATGCTGCTCGAACAGTTCGGCGGCGCCAACGGCGAACTGGCCGCGGCCATGCAGTACTATGTCCAGGGGTTGAACGCCGACGACCCGGCCCGCAAGGACATGCTGATCGACATCGGCATCGAGGAGCTGAGCCACCTCGAGATCATCGGCACGCTCGCGAAGATGCACCTCAAGCCGCTCAAGGACGACTTCAAGGAGGCCCAGGCCGACCCGCTCACCGCGGTCGCCGGCGGCGGCGGGGTGAACCTCATCAACAGCCAGGGGAACCCGTGGACGGCGGACTACCTGAAGATCACGGGCGAACTGGACGTGGACCTGCGCTCCAACATCGCGGCGGAGGCCCGCGCGAAGATCGTGTACGAGCGGCTCATCAACTTCTGTGACGACCGGGGCACCAAGGACGCGCTCCAGTTCCTCATGACCCGCGAGATCACCCACATGAAGGTGTTCACCAAGGCCCTTGAGAGCCTCGGTAAAGACCCCTTCACCATCGGAAAAATCCCGCCGTCGAAGGAGCACGTTAACAAGTACTTCAACGACTCGACGGGCGAGGGGGAGCTCGGCAAAGACGCCCGCGGCCCGTGGAACGAGGGCGGCGACTGGCAGTTCGAAGAGGCCCCGGCGTTCGCCCACTTCAAAAAATAGCCGCCGACCCAAAACGGGGCGGCACGAACCGCCCCCCAACTTCTCGGAGGAACACAAATGGCACTGCTGAAATGGGCACTCGTGGCGCTGATCGTCGCGGCGATTGCCGCGCTGTTCGGGTTCGGAAACATTGCGGCCGGGGCCGCCGATGTGGCCAAGGTGCTGTTCTACATCTTCGCGGTGATCTGTGCCGTCCTGTTCGTGTTCGGCCTGATGACGTACAAGGCGGTCACCGATTAGCGGAGCCGCACCCGGCCGGGTCGCGGGCC
>DASWYH010000915.1:0-2519 GCA_036405095.1 Gemmata sp.
GATCCGCGGAGGTGGGGTCGGCGGGACGTGTGGGGTCGAAATGAGGGGCGCATTCGGTTCACGGACCGAATCAACCGGGTCGGCCGCGGCGCGCGGCGCGGGTGTGTGGGCGGGGATCGAGATCAGTTCGAGTTTGAGCAACCCGGCGGGGCCTTCGCCGCGGCACTTCTGTGCGAACACCCCCGCGACCCAGCGCACACCCGGCTTGCCGGTCCGGAGCGGTTCGGGAGGGGCGCTCTCGGCCTCAGCGGCGCGCTCACAGCAGGAGCGCGCCTTCTTCGTGCAACAGGATTGGTCGGTTTCGCGGGCGCGTTTGCGCGCCGCGACCGCGGGCCGAACGTGTTCGGGAGGTGTGATCCCGCGGGCGTCGGCCCACGCGAGCTTCTCTTCGAGCGTGAAACAACAGCAGTCGCCGGCCCAGCCCTGTTCGCTGGTTTGGCACCCGCACGGGTGGCTCTGACACGGGAACGGCACCGCTCCCGTTTTGCCCGTACCGGGACGGCTGAACACCGGCGCCCCGGTTGCCGCGAACACCTGCGCCAACAGCGCCCCGACCGCCACGAAGTGGCGAATGGGGGCCGACGGGAGTGGTCGTGGCAACCGCATGGGAATCAGGAGAGCGGCGTGCGGTGGGTGCTCCGGCAGTTGTAGCAGACGCGGCAAAAACGACAGCCCCCCTCTCTGGGGCCGTGGGCGCCTTGTCCGCTTCGCCAACACAACCGTGGGCGAACATCTGGCGCCCGCGACGAGCGCTTAAACCAAACGGTCGCTCGGATTCTATTTGTTGCCAGTTTGTCTCTCGGTGTTAACCGGCGCGGAGCAACTTGGCCGCGTTCAACATTTCTGCCGCTTCTTTGCGGGTCGTCTCGCTGCGCGACTCGCCGCGGAGCATGATCGCCAGTTCTTCCACGCGGGAGTCGTCGGTGAGGAGCGGGGTGATGGTCGTCGCGGTGCGCTTCGTGGTGGACTCCTTGCGGATCGTCCACTGGTACTGGGCGTAACAGGCGACCTGCGGGAGGTGTGTCACGCACAGCACTTGATGCGATTGACCGAGCGCGGCGAGCTTCTGACCGAGCATGTCGCCGAGCCGCCCGCCGACGTTCGAGTCGATCTCGTCGAACACGACCAGCGTGCGGACGGGGTCGTGGGCCGCCAGAACGGTCTTCAGGGCGAGCATCGTGCGCGACAGCTCGCCCCCGCTGGCCACCTTGCGGAGCGGCCGGGCCGGTTCGCCGGGGTTCGCCATCAGGATGAGTTCGAGCTGGTCGATGCCGAACGCCGGGACGTCCCCGGCCATCGGGTCGTCCGGGAGGGCGATCAGTTCGATCGCCGCGTCGAGCTTGGCTTTCGGCATCCCGAGGTCGGCGAGGTGCTTCTGCGCGTCGGCGGCGAGCTTTTTGGCCACCTTGGCGCGGCCCTTACTGAGGACGTGCGCGGCCTCCTTCATTTCGGCGAAAGCGGCACGCAACCGGCCGTCGATCCCGGCCAAATTGTCCTCTTGTTCCTGAAGCTCGGCCTCTTTGTCGTCGAGGGAGTCGCGGTACTCGATCAGCTCGTCGGGCGTTTTGCCGTACCGCGTTTGGAGCTTCTTGAGCAGCCCGATGCGCTTCTCGACCTCGTCGAGCCGGTCGGGGTCGGACTCGAACCGCTCCGCGAGGTCGCGGCAGGTGTCCGCGAGGTCGTCGATCTCGGGGCGCAGGGCGTCGAGCCGCTGGCTCACCTCCGCGAGCTTCGGGTCGAACGAGGACCACTTGTGCGCGTCCTTGATGAGCCGCCCCAGCACCTCGGAGACGGCCCCGTCTGCGTCCACGAGGCGCCCGGCGACCGTGCTCGTGAACTGTGCGAGGCTCTGCGCGTGAACCAGGCGCTCGCGCTCTTTGACGAGGGACGGGAGCTCGTTCGGGATCAGCTTCGCGCTGTCGAGGTCTTCGCGCTCGAAGCGGACGAGGGCGAGTTCCCGTTGCCGGGCCTGTTTCGCGTCGGAGAGGTCTTTGAACTGGGCACGCAGTTCCCGGACCTTTTCGGCTTTCTCCAGGTACTTTTTGCGGAGGTCGGTGAGCTTGCCGAACGCGTCCAGCAGTTCGAGCTGGTACGCGGGCTGGAGGAGCGAATAGCTCTCGCGCTGCCCGTGTACGTCTACCAGCATCTCCCCGATGCGCCGGAGCGTCGAAACGGCCACGGGGACATCGTTCACGAGCGCCGAGCTGCGCCCCGAGCGCGACAGCCGGCGCGTGAGGATGAGGTCGTCTTCTTCGATCGCGGTTTGGAGCGCCGCCGAAGCGGCCTCGCGCTGCTCCGCCCGGGTCAGCTCGAACCGCCCGGTGACGCGGAGCTCGTCGGCCCCGGTGCGGATCAGGTCGGCGCTGCCGCGCTCGCCGAGCAGCAGCCCGAGGGCGCCGAGGAGGAGGGACTTGCCGGCCCCGGTCTCGCCGGTCCACGCGCAGAACCCCGCGCGCAGCTCGACCCGCACGTCTTCGATCAGCGCCAAGTTTTGGACGGATACTTCGCGGAGCATACCG
>DASWYH010000916.1:0-4795 GCA_036405095.1 Gemmata sp.
GGCCGACTGCCAGAAGTGAACAATCAACCGGAAGCACTGGCGGACTGGCCGTTTTTTGAACGCATGTCCTCGTGGCGCCTTTTGGTGAACGGAACCGTCGTGAAGCCCGTCTCGGAAGAGTTCAAGAAGGCCATCGGGAAGTGGTGAAAGGCTCACAACGGCCCGCTCTGTGGTGCGAGACGTTTACCGCAAAACGCCCCCCTTTGACCAGCGGCTGCGCCAACCGGGTCGAGGGGGCGGTGTGCGGCCCCTTCCGGTCCTACAATTCTCTTCCGCCCACTTCACCGCTGAGGACTTCCCATGTTGCGCCTGTTCGTAGCCGCCGCGCTGGTCGCGTGCTGCGGCACCCTGGTTTCGGCCGAAGACAAGAAGCCGCCGATGATCGGCCACATGGTGTACTTCAAACTCAAGGACAGCACGCCCGAAAACCGCAAGAAGCTCGTGACGGCGTGCGAAAAGTACCTGTCCGAGCACCCGGGCACCGTGTTCTTCTCGGCCGGCGAGATCGGCGACGACTTCAAACGCGACGTGAACGACCGCGACTGGGACGTGGCGCTGCACCTGGTGTTCGTCGATAAGGCCGCGCACGACAAGTACGCGGTGGACAAGGAGCACCTGAAGTTCATCGAAGAGAACAAAGCGAACTGGGCCAAGGTCCGGGTCTTCGACTCGGAACTGCGCGGCTACAAGACCGGAAAGAAATAAGCCCGGCGAAGGAGCCGGACGAGCGCGGGGCACGCTTGCCGCCGCGCTCGCCCGCGCCGCTACTTCCCAATCGCGTACAGCGCCTTATCGGAGCGGATGAAGATCCGCCCGCCGGCGATCGCGGGCGTGCCGAGCGTTTCGCCGCCGAGGTCGTTAGTGGCCAGCACCTCGAACCCGTCGGCCTTGCCGTCGATCACCGCACACACGCCGGTTTCGTTGAGGGCGTACACCTTTCCGTCGGCCGCGACCGGCGACGCCGAGAACGCCCCCTTCAGCCGCTCCTTGTACAGCGTCTTCCCGGTCTTCGCATCGGCGCACGAGAAGATGCCCTGGCCGCTCACCGCGTACACGCGGCCCGAGTACACCAGCGGCGACGGCATCCCGGGTTGAACGTCCTTCGCGGCCCACTCCGCTTTTGCGCTCAGCCCCTTCTCGCCGAGCTTGAACGCGCTGACGCCCCCGGTCGGGAGGTACAGCGTGTCGCCGACGAGCGTACCGGTCGGGATGGACCCCTTCGAGAGCTTCGACGACCAGCGCTTTTCGCCGCTCGTCGCGTCGTAAGCGGCGAGGCCGCTCGGCGCGTCGAACAGCACCTCGGTGGTCGTCCCGACGATGCGGACCAGCGGCGTCGTCCAGTTGATGTCGCGCGGGCGCTCCGTCTTCCACACGTTCTTGCCGTACTTCGTGTCCACGGCCGCGAGGAACGATTCGCCGGCGTTGTCCATCGGGACGATGAGCCGGTCCTTCACCAGAACCGGCGAGGCCGCCATGCCCACCTGGTTCGTAATGGTGGGGTAATCGCCGACCAGCGAGCGGTACCAGCGCAGCGTGCCGTCCGCGTCGAACGCCGCGAGGTCGCCGGTGGCGAAGAGGGCGTAAACGCCGCTCTCGTCCGCAACGGGGGTGTTGGCCGCCATGCACGATTTCGGGTGCGCGGCGGTGCCGCCGGTCGCTTGCAGTTGGCGGTGCCAGAGTTGCTTGCCCGTGTTCGCGTCAAAGGCGAGCACGTGCAGGCGGTCGTCACGGGTGCCGGAGCTGCACGTCACGTACACGCGCCCGTTTGCGACCACCGGGGACGACACCCCGCGGGCCGGGAGCTTCGCCTGCCACGCGATGCCCTTGTCCTTGCTCCACTCGGTGGGCAGGTTCTTTTCGGGCGAAACCCCGGTCGCGTTCGGGCCTTTGAACTGTGCCCAGTCCGCCGCGGTCAGCGGGAGCGCGAGTGCGCTCGCGAGAGAAGCAGTCAAAAGGAAGCGGTTCACTTCTTCTCCTCCTTCTTGTCAGCCGTTTCGGGGACGAAGCCGAGCCGGATCGTCTGTTCCTTACCGTCCACGAGCACCTTTTGCTTGAGCGGGAGCGGGCCGCCGGTGGCGTCGCACACGCGCATCTGGAACTGCCAGTTCTGTGCCCATTGCTCGGTCTGATTGTTCTGGCACACCTTCAGCACGATCACGTTGTCACCCTTTTGGAGCGTGCCCTTACCGACGTGCGCGTCGAACGGGGCGCCGTGGTGGTACTCCTCGCGGGCGAACAGCAGCTTCCCGTTCAGAAAGATCTGAACCGCGGTGATGCTCGTCACGCGGATCTCGCACGGCGTTTCCGCGTCGGCCACGATCACGGCCTGGGCGTAAGCGACCGCGTCTTTGTGTTTGCCGAGCAACTTGTTCAGGTCGAACGTGCCGTACTTGTCCTTGGTGTCGGCCGGAACCCACTTCACCTCCGGGCCGCCCTTCCCGGGGAACTTCCCGGTGGCGTCTTTTGCGTTTTCGGGCGGGTACGACGTGGCGAACCCCTTGCCCCCGGTGCTGTCGAACGGCCCGACGAGCGCGGCGTGGGTCACGAACCCGAAGTGCTCGCTGACGCTCACCTGCCCGCCGCTCTCAGTGATCTTCTTGGCGAGCAGGTCCACCTGGTCCTTGTCGCGCGCGAAGGTGAAGAGCTTCTCCAGATCGGCTCTGATCGTGGGCTTCGCGAGCTTCTCGACGATTTCGAGTTGGTTCGCGACCGCCGCGCGCCGGAGGTCGGGCGACTTGTCGTTGAGGAACCCGGGCAGCAAGCGGGCCCTTGCTTCGGGGGCCTGCGCGACGAGCAGTTCGTAAGCCGCGTGGCGCGCAGTCGCCGCGTTCTTGGGGTCTTTTGCGAACGCTTCAAGGGCGCCGGCGGGGAGCTTCCGCCCGGCCGCTTTCTCGTTCTCCGCGATGGCATCAACGGCGGTGCGGAGCCAGTTGGTGACGGTCGCGTTGTCGTCGCTGAACGCCGCGAGGGTCGGCAGCAGGGCCGCGCCGCCCTTACTCACGAGGGTCTTCCACGCGGGGCCGGCGTCCTCGTTGCCCTTGCCCTCCTTCGTGACCGCCTTGAGCGCGTTGAGCGCCCGCACGGTGTCTTCGTCGTCGGCTCGTGCGGGTGCGGCAGCGAGCGCCAGCCCCAGCACAACGGCCGCGGTGCGGTTCCAGAGTTGCATCAATTCGTCTCCCGAGTGGGAACGCGGAACGTGATTACTGTGGAGAGTTCGCGAGGGCCGGTCAAGGCGCGACGTCGCGCGTTTCGTGCTGCCAGCGCGTTCGTGTGTTCGGGAAGAGGCACGATTTGCCGCTCGACTTGGCGGGTTGCAGCGCGTGGTGACACCACCAACGCGAGCGGCCCGCCGGCGAACCGGCGGGCCGCGTCGTCAGCGGAACGTCAGGGGATCAGCCCTTCGTCATCCACGGGTTGCCCTTCTTGCCGCCTTTCTCGCCCTTGCTGCCTTTGTCGCCGCCCTTCATGCCCCAGCCCGAACCGCTGTCGCCGCCTTTCATGCCCCAACCGCCCGGCCCGCCCTTGCCCTTGGTTTCGGTGCCGGAACCCGGGCCGGTGCCGCCGAGCCCCCAGCCGCCGAGCGGCCGGTCGCCGCTTTCGTCGTACTTCGCGAGCTTCGTGTCGATGGTCTTCTGACGACCGAACCGGAGGTACTCGTCAGCGGTCACGAACCCGTCACCGTTGAGGTCCATTTCCATGAAGTCGTCCATCGCCTTGCCGGCCTTGCGCCACTCATAGAGGCCGACTTGACCGTCCTTGTCGGTGTCGTACTCCTCGAACCAGCTCGGCAGGTCCTTCGGCAACTTGCCGTAGCGCATGGCGACCGGGCGTTCTTCCTCAACCTCTTTCTTCTCGCGGGGCCGTTGCATATCACCCATGCCGCCGCCGTTCGGGTCAAAACCGCCCGGGCCGAAGCCGCCGCCGAACCCACCCGGACCGCCGCCGCCCGGGCCGAAGCCACCCGGACCGCCGCGCCCCATCCGGTCGCCGCCGTTTCCGGAAGCCGCCGCGGCGGAGCGAGCGGCCTCGCTCCGGGCGTGGTGGTCGAGGTACATGGCTTTCGTCCAGACGCCGGAATCCGGCAGCGGCAGGGCGCCGGTGCGCTCGGCCGTGCTCTTCATCCAGTCGCGGGTCTGGGCCGGGATCGCGCTCAGGTCCACCGTGTCGCCGGTGCTCTTGGTGAGCCGCTGGAGCATCGTCCAACCGGTCTCCGGGTCGATCCCGCCGCGCCCACCGCCGCCACCAGGTTGCCCGAACCCGCCGCGGTCACGGCCACCACTGCCGCCCATCCCGCCACCAGGTTGGCCGAACCCGCCACGGTCGCCTCCGGGTTGGCCAAACCCGCCACCGCCGCTGGGCTGGCCAAAGCCGCCACGGTCACGACCGCCGCCTCCGAACCCACCACTTCCGCCGCCGCCGGGTTGGCTAAACCCACCACTACCACCGGGTTGGCCGAACCCGCCGCGGTCCCGGCCACCACCACCTCCGAACCCGCCCATCCCGCCACTGGGCTGTCCGCCTCCCCCACTTCCGCCGCCGGGCTGTCCAAAGCCGCCACGGTCACGACCGCCGCCGAAGCCGCCACTGCTGCCGGGTTGGCCGAAGCCGCCGCCACCGAAGCCCCCCCCTTTACCGCCCTTGCCGCCGAATCCGCCCGGTTGGGCCGGGGTCGGCGTCGGGTCGAGGAGGATGATCAGGCCGAGCATGCCCGAGAACGCGAGACACTTTTTCCACATGGCGGCACCCCGAGTTGCGGGCAGAATGGGTCAATGGTGATAGTAACCATAGTGCAGGC
>DASWYH010000917.1:0-1871 GCA_036405095.1 Gemmata sp.
CAAGGACGGGTTCGACAAGGTGTTCGCCGCGCGCCCGCCGCTGATGGGCGGCAAGAAGGCCAAAGTGCTGCCGGCCGGTGCGTTCGACAAGCACTTCGTTGCGGCGGTCGTGAAGCGGGGCAACGCGATCACGACTTACGCGGTCAAAACGGTGACGCTGGATAAGGACGGCACCGTGTACGTGCAGTACGAGGCGACCGCCGGCCCCGCCGGCACCGCGACCTTTGCCAGTCCGCTCGTCGTGAGCGTGCCAAAGGCGGGCGCGAAGAAGGTCACGTTCGTCGAGAACGGGAAGACCGTCGGCACCGTGGAAGTGAAATAACCGGACAGACCGATCAGGTTGCTCTTGAACGGGGCCCTCCGGCGCGCGGCCCGACCGATCGGGCCGCGCGGAGTGTAACCGCTACCGCCCGCCGGATCAGTCGCGCACGTTTCCCAGCGACGACCGGAACCGGTCCACCGAGGACCGCACCTCGGCGGTCCCCTCCTCGCTGGACGCCCACCCCAACGCCTCCACCGAAACGCCTTCGAGTTGCTTGTAAGTGGTGAAGAAGAACTCCACCTCGCGCACGAAATGAACGGGCACGTCTTCCAACTTCTTGATGTGCGCGAACAGGGGGTCTTTGTGCGGCACCGCGAGCACTTTGAAGTCGTTGGAGCCCTTGTCCTTCATGCGGAAGATGGCGACCACGCGCGCCTCGATCAGGCACCCGGAAAAAGTGGCCTCGTTCACCATGACGAGCGCATCGAGTGGGTCGTTGTCTTCAGCGAGGGTCTGCGGGATGAAGCCGTAGTCCCCGGGGTACACGGCGGAACTGTAAAGGTAGCGGTCGAGTTTGATCAATCCGGTGACCTTGTCCACCTCGAACTTGTTGCGTTTCCCTTTGGGGATCTCGACAATTACGTTCACGACCGCGGCTTCGCCGGTCCCCGGCGGGATCATCATGTAATCGCGGATGTAGTCGCGGCGCGCGAACATGTCTCGTTCCTGTGTGACATCGGCGGGTGTCGCCGTGATGATAGACTACGCCCGCAAACCGCGGAAGTCAGGTGCGGGTGTGGGCAACGCGCCGCTGGCACAGCAGGTATCACCAGGCAGCCATCATTAGCAAGCTAGAAATACAGCTAGGCCAGCCCCCTCTGTAAGCCACAAGGGAACTGGCCTTCCGCTTCGTGTGTGCGACTCGCTCAGTACGCGCGTTCTTTCTTGACCGTCGGCTTGCCCAACGCGGCGCGTTTGATCGCGTTCCGCCGCTTGGCTTCCTTCCGGTTCCGCGCTTCGCACGGTTTCTCGTAGTATTCGTGGGCGCGCAGCTCGCGTTTCAGCCCACTCCGCTCGACCAACTTCTTGAACCGCCGGAGCGCCGCGCCGATCGGCTCTCGGTCGTGAACCCGCATGCGCAATCCCATTCCGCCTCCCGGTTGTGGTGACAGAAGGTAATGATACAAGCGGGCGGGCGAACGTGCCACCGGAATTTTGGCATTCCGAGCTCGTTGCTCCGAAACCGAGGCCCCCGCCGCCCGCACCTCTTTCGGTACGCCCCCTTTCACCCGACGCAAAACAGTTTCTCGTTGCGTTGCCCCTTCTCCTTCACGGCCACACGCAGGAAGAAGCAACCGCCGCACACAACCGGCGTCGCGAACGCCTCGTCCCCGAGCCGGTTCTCGGCAACGATCTCGAACTCCTTCGGTGTGGCTTTGAAGACGAACGTTTTCCCGGCTTCGTTGGCCGCGAAGATGTGGCCCCCAACCCGCACCGGGGACGCGCTGAACGTGCCACCCAACCGGCCCTTCCACACTTCGGCCCCGGTGCCCGACTTCCAGCACACCGCGTTGCCCTCGTCCATCACCGCGTACAGGTACCCGTCGCG
>DASWYH010000918.1:0-4996 GCA_036405095.1 Gemmata sp.
CTCGGGCGGGTTCGCTGGTTCACGGTGTCCGGAATGAAATCGCTTCCCGAGTTCCGAGCGGTCTACGACCTCCCGCTGACCGAGTTGATCCTCCGAGCGGCCGAAGTTCACCGCGCGCACCGCGGGCACGGCGACATCCAGCGGTGCGCGCTGCTCAGCATCAAGACCGGCGGGTGCCCCGAAGACTGCACCTACTGTAGCCAGAGCGCGCACTACGACTCGCCCGTCGAACGGCAACCGCTCCTGACGGTGGACGAGGTGCGCACCAAGGCCGAGCAGGCGAAGGCCGGCGGCGCCTCGCGGTTCTGCATGGGCGCGGCGTGGCGCGCGCCGAAGGACGGCCCGGAGTTCGACCGCGTCCTCGAGATGGTGAAGGTCGTTCGCGAACTGGGCATGGAAGCGTGCGTCACGCTCGGCATGCTGTCCGACGATCAGGCCCGGCGGCTCAAAGACGCGGGGCTGACCGCGTACAACCACAACCTCGACACGTCCCGCCGGCACTACCCCGAGGTCGTCACGACCCGCACCTACGACGACCGCCTCGACACCCTCCGGGCGGTGTCGCGTGCGGGCATCAGCGTGTGCAGCGGCGGCATCCTCGGGATGGGCGAAACGGCCGACGACCGGCTGATGATGCTCGCGGAACTGGCCCAACTCGACCCGCCGCCGGAGAGCGTCCCGATCAACTGCCTGATGCCGCAAGCGGGCACGCCCCTCGCGATGGCCCCGGCGGTCGATTCGATCGAGATCGTGCGCCTGGTCGCAACGGCGCGGATCGCGTTCCCGACCGCGCGCGTGCGCCTCAGCGCCGGCCGCGACCGCATGAGCCGCGAATTGCAAGTCCTGTGTTTCCTCGCCGGGGCCGACTCGGTGTTCTACGGGGACAAGCTGCTCACCGCGCCGAACCCGGGGCTCTCGGACGACGCGGCGCTGTTCCGCTCGATGGGGCTCCCGGAACCCGGGGCGCCGGTGTCATGAGCCTGTTCGCGCGGTGGGCCGAAGACCTCCAAAGGCTTCGCGCGGAGGGCCGTTATCGCTCGCTGCGCCCCCCGACCGGGCGGGACTTCGCCTCCAACGATTACCTCGGCTACGCGACCCGCGCACAGCCGCCCCGCGCCGCGCTCCCGACGAGCGGCGCGGCTTCGCGGCTGCTCCGCGGCGACCACCCGGTTTGGCAGGACGTGGAAGCCGCGCTCGCGCGGTGGCACGGCGCGGAAGCCGCGCTAGTCATGACGAGCGGGTACGTTGCGAATGAAGGGCTCCTCTCCACGGTCATCGACCCCGGCGACTTCGTCGCCACCGACGCCCTCAATCACGCCTCCATCGGCGACGGCCTGCGCCTCGTTCGGGCGCGGAAGTTCGTCTTCCGGCACAACGACTTGGACCACCTCGAATCCGTTCTGAAGACCGAGGCCGCGGGCCGCCGGCCCGACCGCGAGCTGTTCGTCGTCACCGAGTCGCTGTTCAGTATGGACGGCGACCGCCCGCCGCTCCCGGACCTGCTCGACCTGACGGAGCGGTACGGCGCGCATGTCATCGTGGACGAGGCGCACGCGACCGGGTGCTACGGGCCGACTGGGTCCGGCTGCGTGGACGAAGCGGGCGTGCGCGGCCGGGTGCTCGCGAGCGTCCACACCGGCGGTAAGGCGCTCGGGGTGACGGGCGCGTACATCTGCGGGTCGGCCCAGTTGAAAGAGCTGCTCGTGAACCGCTGTCGGCACTTCATCTTCACGACCGCGCTGCCGCCGGTCGCGGGCGCGTGGTGGCTCGACGCGCTGGACCGCGTGCGCGGGGACGAAGAGGGCCGCCGGGCGCTCCACCACAACAACAACCGCTTTCGCGCGCTGCTCGCGGAACAGGGGCTCACCGCGGTCGGGAGCGAGTTCGTCGTTCCGGTCGTGCTGGGCGACGACGCGCGCGCGGTCGCGGTCGCTGCGGCCCTGAAGGCGCGGGGCTTCGATGTGAGCGCGGTTCGCCCGCCGACCGTGCCCCCGGGCACCGCGCGGCTCCGCATCTCGATTCACGCCGACCACACCCCGGCCGACCTCGCCGGGCTCGCGGCGGCCCTTAGTGAGGCGCTCGCGGAATGACCGGATTCGTCGTCCTCGGCACCGACACCGACGCCGGGAAGACGGCGTTCTGCGCGCAGTGGCTGACCGCCTTCGCCGACCGCTACGCCTACTGGAAACCGGTCGAGACCGGCGCCTCGGACACCGAAACGGTGCGCCGACTCGCGCCCTCCGCGACCGTCTTCGATCCGCTCGCGCGCTTCCGTGCCCCGCTCGCGCCGGTTGCCGCTGCGGCCCAGGAAGGTCGAGCGATGCCGGGCGTGGCGGAGGTCACCGCGGCCGTGCCGGCGGCCCCGCTCCCCGTTGTCATCGAAACGTTCGGCAGCCCGCTCTCACCGTTCACCGAAGAAACGCTCCAAGCCGAACTGGTCTCTGCGCTCGGGCTGCCAACGGTCCTCGTGGCGTCCGCAGCGGTCGGCGCGGTGGGGCGGGTGCTTCAGGCCGTCGCCGGGATGCGGTCTTACGGGCTGTGCCCCGCCGCCGTCGTCCTCATGGGGGCACCCGATGACTTCGCGGCCCGACAGATCGAGCGGCACACAAACACGCCCGTGTTCTCGCTCCGGCACGCGGAAGACTGGACCACGGACCGCTTCCAGAACGCGACGGTGAGCAACCGGGCGGAACTCGACCGGCTCCGCGAGCACCTGACCGCGCCTGTGCCGGACGCAGGCGCCGACCTCGTCCGGCGCGACCGAGCGGCCGTGTGGCACCCGTACACCTCGCTCGGCACAACAGACGATCCGCTCCCAGTGGTCGGGGCCGAAGCGGAGTTCCTGGAACTGGCGGACGGGCGCCGGCTCATCGATGGCATCTCGTCGTGGTGGACGATCCTTCACGGGCACCGGCACCCGCCGCTCGTGGCCGCGCTCACCGAAGGGGTTCGGCAGTTCGATCACATTCTGTTCGCGGGCGCGACCCACCCGCCGGGGGTCGAACTCGCGGAGCGGATGTTGGCGTCGGCGCCGTGGGCCGGCGGGCGCGTCTTCTTTTCGGACAACGGGAGCACCGCCGTCGAGGTCGCGCTGAAGATGGCGTACCAGGCGTGGAGCCACCGCGGCGAGGACCGGCGCCTGTTCGTCGGGTTCGAGCACGGCTACCACGGCGACACGTTCGGGGCGATGGCCACCGGCCGCGACCCGCTGTTCTTCGGGCGCTTCGAGCCGCTCCTGTTCGCGTCCCTGAAGGTGCCGGTGTCCGCCGAGCGCCTGGACGCGGCGCTCACCGAGCACCGGGGCGCGGTGGCGGCGGTGATCCTCGAACCGCTCGTCCAGGGGGCCGGCGGAATGCGGATGCACTCCCCGGCGGAGCTGCGCGACATCTTCGCGGTCACCCGGAAGCACGGGGTGTTCTTCATCGCCGATGAGGTGATGACCGGGTGCGGGCGAACGGGTTCGTTGTGGGCGTTCGAGCAAGCCGGCATCGCCCCCGATCTGATCTGCACCGCGAAGACGCTCGCGGGCGGGGTGCTGCCGCTCGCGGCGACGCTCGCGGCGCCGGAGGTTGTCACGGCGTTCGACACGAGCGACCGCACCCGCACGTTCTTTCACGGGCACTCGTTCGCCGGTCACCCGCTGGCGTGCGCGGTGGCGGTCGCGAACTGGGCCGAACTCGCCACCGGCGCCTGGAAGGCCGACGCATCCCGGATCGAAGCGGTCTGGCGCGAGCGCCTGGAACCGCTCCGCGCCCGTCCGGGCGTGGCCGACGTGCGCGTCCGCGGCACGATCGCCGCGATCGAGTTCCGGGCGCCCGGCGGCTACCTGTCCGACCTCGGGCCGCTCCTGCGGCGCGTGAGCCTTTCGCACAACGTCTACCTGCGACCGCTCGGGAACGTTTTGTACGCGATGCCGCCGCTCCGCACGCGCTCCGCTTCGCTCCACCAGATCGCGGACGCGATGACCGCGTGTGTGGACGCGGTCACCCGACAGGAGCACCCGTGACCCGCATCGTTGCCGTGGGTCACGCGCTACCCGACCGGTGCGTGACGAGCGCCGAACTGGAACAGCGCCTCGGGCTCGAAACCGGCTGGATCGAGCGCCGCACGGGCGTGCGCGAGCGGCGGTACGCGGCGCCGGACGAGGCCACGTCGGACCTCGCCGTGCGGGCCGCAACGGACGCCCTGACCCGCGCCGGCGCGCTCCCGGTGCCGGTCGGGGTGCTGCTCCTCGCCACCAGCACGCCGGACCACCTGTTGCCGCCGACGGCGCCGCTGGTCGCGCACCGGCTCGGGCTGACCGCGTGCGGCGCCATTGATCTCGCCGGCGCCTGCACCGGCTTCCTCACGGCGCTCGCGCTCGCGCACTCGTATTGCGCGGTGCAGCGGTGTTCGGTGCTCATCGTGGGCGCGAACGTCCTGAGCCGGCGGATCAACCCAACGGACCCGGCGACCGCGGCGGTATTTGCGGACGGCGCCGGCGCGGCGGTGCTGAGCCCCGCGCCGGATTCCGGCGTTCTCGCGCTTCACCTTGGTGCGGCCGGCGAGTTCTACGACCAGATCCAGATCCCGGCCGGCGGGAGCCGGGAGCCGATCACCGCGGACGCGGTCGCGCGCGGCGCGCACTGGATGAAAATGGCGCGCGGCCCCGAGTTGTTTCGTGAGGCGGTGCGGGGGATGGTGCGGGCCGGGGAAGCCGCGCTCGGGAAAGCCGAACTCGCGCCGGCGGATGTCGACTGGTGGGTGCCGCACCAAGCGAACGTGCGGGTGATCCGCGAGGCCGGGGCGCGATTGGGCTTCGGCCCGGACCGCACGGTTTCCGTGGTGGAAACGGTCGGCAACACTTCGGCCGCGTCGATCCCGGTGGCGCTCGCGCTCGCGGCCGGTGACGGTCGAATCAAACCCGGCCAGCGCCTGCTACTGACGGCGGTCGGCGCGGGCCTGACCGAGGGCGGGGCCGTGATCCGGTGGCCGGGGTGAACAAGAAGAGTTGATC
>DASWYH010000919.1:0-9364 GCA_036405095.1 Gemmata sp.
CACCGAGTTCGGGGTCGAGGGCGCCCCCTCGTAGCTTCAGCCGGCCTCGGGCCGGAAGTCTTCAGCCGACCTCCGGTCGGAACAGGACTTTCAGTCCGTTACTCGAAGCCACCGCCTTTCAGGCGGTGGTATGTTCACTCGGCGAATCAGGTTCACGGCGGACAAATGGAAAAGGCCAGCAGATCGTGATAGATCTGCACGCTCGGAACCCGTTCTGCTCCCGAAGGTTCACCCGGCGGTTACTTCTCGGATGGGTTGGTCCCGCGTTCGATTCAACAGCCAGCGATCCGGCAGCCACTCACACAACTGCACCGTCGTCGGGTTCTCACCCAACCCGAACACGCCGCCCAGCGCCTCGCGAAGGTAGCACCACGGATCAATTCCCATATGCTTGCAGGTGCCGACGATGGAGTAGAGTACCGCCGCCGTCGTCCCGCCTACTTCGCTTCCGATCACACCCCAGGCGTTCCGCCCGAGTGCAACGGCTCGCAGCGCCCGCTCGCTCAGGTTGTTGTCCAGCGCCCGGAAGCCCGCATCCAGGTATCGCTTCAACGCATCCCAGTTGTTCGAGGCGTACCCGATCGCGGTCCCCAGCGGCGACTTCGGCAACGCATCCGGTTTCTGCTCGCCGAGCCACTTCGATAGTTCGTCCCACACCGGTTCGGCGTCTCGCTGCCGTAGTCCCCGCCGCTGTTCTTCTCGTTGCCGACGGTCTTCTCGTTGCGCCGGAACATCCGACGGTGGCAGCAACGGCGGCAACGCCCGTTCGACCGCGTATATCTGGCCGAACAACTCCAGAGCATTTGCGGCCCGCTCGTCACCGGAGCCGCTGGCGCCCACGAACTTGCGCCGGGCGTGCGCGACGCAGCACACGTGTTTCACCTTGCCCTCGCCGTACAGCCCTTCATACTGGGCCAGCGCGTCCGCCTGGAAATACCCCTCGTAACCCGCGAGAAATCGTGTCGGGCCGTCGGCCGTGTAGTTGTTCGTGAAGTCGAACAGGACATACGGGTAGTCGGCGTCCCCGATGTACGCCCACAGGTGCGCCTTCGTCGTGCGATTCGAGCCCGGCACCCGCAACTTCACGCCCGTGTCGTCCCCGTGGACCACTCGCGACAACAGCAGTCGCTCCTGCATCAACTCGTACAGCGGCGTCAGCAACTCGGACGCCCGGAACAGCCAGTCGTCCAGCGTCGAGGACGCGATCGTCACACCCGACCGCGCTAGTTGACCGGCGAGTCGATGCACGGGCGTGTGGTCGGCGAACTTGGCGGTGACGACGTGTGCCAACAGGCCCGGACCGCACAACCCCTTGGCGATCGGACCGACCTGAGCCGGGCCGGCGGTCTGGAGGCGTTGCTCCACCGGCACGGTCGCGGGATCGCAGTGCCGACACGCGTAACTCTTCTTGACGGTGCGGAGGACGAAGAACTTGACCGGTTCGAGGTCGAGTTGTTCGGCGGTCTGCTCCCCGATGCACGCCCGCGACCGTTCGCAGCACGGGCACAACCTCTCCGCCTCGGTCAGGTCGTGGACGACCTCGCGGCGTTCGAGGTGCTCGGGCAAAGGCGAGCGGCCGTGGTCATCGCGCTTGGGCGTGGGCTTCTCGGTGTCGGGCACTGGCGGTGGCGGACGGCGCTCGCTGCGCCGACCGAACCGATGCTTCAGCGCCGCGTCGAGTTTCGTCTTGAGTTCGGCGTTCTCGGCGCGGAATTTGGCGAGTTCGGTGAGTAGCTCCCGGACCATTGCCCGGAGCGTGGCGACATCGGTCGGCAGCGGCGCATCGGGAGCGAGCGTGGTGGCGTCCATGTCCTTTGAACACCGCTCAGGCCGGCGGGTAGCGCGAGGTCGTCGGAGCGGGAGGGAATAGCGCTTGAAGCGTCGAAGGCGGGACTGATCGATGCCGTCGAGGATCATGGCGAACTGCGCGGCCGTCAACTCGATCCCGGTCGCGGTGGCTTCGGGGAAGTGGTAACGGCCGGCTTCCAGTCGCTGGCACCAAAGACACAAACCGTGGCCACCCCAGTACAAGGCCTTGACCCTGTTGGCCGAACGATTGGTGAACACGAACAGGTGCCCCGAAGTCGGGTCGGCGTTCAACTGGGTGCGGACCAGGTTGGCCAGCCCATCGAACCCGAGCCGCAGATCGACGGCGGAGGCGAACCACAGCTTGGTGGTGGGCGGAACGGTCAGCACGGCCGCCCCTCCAACCCGCGCAGGATCGCGACGATCATCTCCAGGCGGGTATCGGCGGGGAAGCGCAGAACGGTGCCGGATGGCATCGCCAGTTCGAAGGACATCGCCGGGGTGGGAGCCGGTACGACGCGGATGGGCACGACCTTCGGTTGGTTCGAGGCGGTCGCGGGAAGGTGTACGAGCCGTCGTCGCCACAGGTAGAAGTTGGACGGTGATACGTCTTCGGCGGCACAGAACGCGGCCACGGTCTGGTCGCTGGTGGCGAAGCGCTGAAGGCGCTCGATCCATCGGCGGGTGACGGCCGCGTCGGAACGGGCAGACGAATCGGACACGATGGCATCCTCCGAGAAAAGGAAACGGTGCCATCCACGATAAATCGCCCGTCAATCACGTGATCCGCCGGACCCGTACAACGATTCCGCAGAATCCGTCATCTGGAAGCCGCGCCCGGCACACGCCGGGGTAAGCAGGAACTGCTTCGGCTGAAAGGCTTTAGGCTGAGTGGGCGATACAGGATTTGAACCTGTGACTTCGTCCGTGTGAATCCCGTCAGAAACTCCCCGAAAAACACGCCGAACGTCATGTTTTCAAGGAGAGATCCTATCTCGCAACGCTCACTGCGTGCAAGCTCATTCATTGCGAAAACCACCGTGGATTCGTGGAACTTCCACGGCATTCTGTGGAATATCGTGGAATGCCCCCGAACCGGACCGTAAGGCGAGGATACACTCCGGGCCTCAATCGTCTGAGGGCTAGGCCGTGTGGACAGACTCTCAGTCTACCGCAGCAGGATCATGATCGAGGCCACCTGAACAAATGCGAGGAAGTTGCGGGCCGTCTTCTCGTAGCGGGTGGCAACGCGGCGGTACTGTTTGGCCTTCGACCAGAACCGCTCGACCAAGTTACGATCCTTGTACCGGTCCGTGTCGATGTCCCGTTGCACGGTCCGGTTCTTCCGACTCGGGATCACCGCCTCGCCACCATTGGCCTCGATGCCGTCCACCAACTCCTGCTTGTCGTACCCCTTATCGCCAATCACCACCGCCGGAGGTGTTCCCGCCAACAGAGCGGGAGCGTGGGTGATATCGGCATCTTGGCCCGGACTCAGAAGGATCTTGGTCGGCAATCCCAATCCGTTGACCCGCACGTGAACCTTGGTTCCGAACCCGCCCCGACTGCGGCCCAAGGCTTGTTCGTCCTGTCCACCCGTGCCGTCAGGTTTTCTTTTGCACCCGCCGCGCAGGCGTGGGCGCGGGTCACCGTGGAGTCGAGGATCCGCCACTCCAGGTCCGGATCTTGGAGGGCGTCGAATACCTTCTGCCAGACGCCTTTGCGGGACCACCGATCGAACCGACGCCACACGGCGTTCCAATGGCCGAACCGCTCCGGCACGTCACGCCAGGGGATCCCCGTGCGGGCCACGTACAACACCGCATCGACGAACCGCCGGGTGTCGTTCTTCGGTCCGTGTGTCGGGAGCAGGCCCTTGATCCGCTCCCAATCTGCATCCGCAATCGCGTGGCGGGCAAGCATAAGGCAGACTCCGAGAACGGGGTCGGAGTGCCAGGATAGTCGTCACAGGGACACTTTGTCCACACGGCCTAACAACCCCCAACAGGCACGAGAGCCTTTACGAGGCATTCGAGCCGGCAACTGTTCCGCAGCAAACCGGCCTCGGATTTGGCTACACAGGACGGGGTGCCCCTATAGATTTTGGCACCCGGCTTACGGTATGGTATTCGCTGTTCCGTCTTCAATCTGGGGGCACGGCCAACGCGCATAGCTGGGGAAGATGCGGGGACTTGCGCGCCTTCGGTCGCCGTCCTACACCTTCGGCAGCAGTTCTCGCCGTGCTCCCGGGGCGTACTTCGGGCGGTGCTGGACGGCCCAATGCCCGGTGACACATGGCCACCAAACGCGTCGCGGTCGAATCGATCGGGTCGTATTTCGACTGCATGACCGACCCCCGGCATACACGGAACCGCAAGCACCAGTTCTTGGACATCGTGGTCCTGGCGGTGTGCGGTGTGCGGATGTAATGGTCTGACCGTAATTAGCCGATTGACGGTCGCTCGGGCGGAGTGGCTTCAGGGGTTCTTGGAACTGCCCAACGGGATCCCGTCCCGGGATTGCATCCGCAACCTGCTCATGGCCGTACAACCGGAGGCGTTCCAGAGGTGCTTCCGGGAGTGGATCGCTCACCCCTTGGCGACCGAGGACGGGAGCCCGAACCGGTTGGTGGCGATCGATGGGAAGACGGTGCGCCGGTCCCACGATGCGGCACACGGGCTGGGGCCGCTGCACACCGTGAGCGCCTGGGCCACCGAGCACGGGGTGGCATTGGGACAAGTGGCCACCGAAGAGAAGTCCAACGAGATCACCGCGATCCCGGTATTGCTCCAACAACTGGATCTCAAGAAGGCCCTGGTCACACGCGATGCGATGGGGTGCCAGAAGGGCATCGCCCGGGACATCGTCGCCGGGGGGCGGGGACTTCGTGATCGCCGTGAAAGACAACCAACCGAAGTTGGCCACCGCGATCGCGTCGGTCGTCGAGAAGCACCTGGAAGGCGAGTTGGAGGCGCTCCGACACCGGAGCCACGAGACCGACACACACGGGCACGGTCGCCGGGACGAGCGGTTCTATTGGGTGGCCCAGGTGCCACCCGACTTCACCGCCAAGGACGAGTGGCCGTGGATCAAGGCGATTGGCACCGCCGTGCGGATCACCACACATGCCGACGGAACCCAGACCGACGAGGTGCGGTATTACATGCTCAGCCGATTCCTCAGCGGTGCCCGGTTCGGTCACGCGGTTCGCGGGCATTGGGGCATTGAGGCCATGCATTGGGTGCTGGATGTCACGTTCGGCGAGGACCAGACCCGCACCCGACAGCGGATCCTGGCCAACAATTTGAGGTGGGTCCGGCGGTTCGCAATCACCCTGCTGAAGCGTCATCCCGAGAAGGATAGCATCCGGGGAAAGATGATCCGATGCCTCATGGACACACAGTTCCTCGACGAGGTCCTTACTTTACAAGGCAGTTAATACGCGCTGGCCGTGCACGGGCACGAAGGGTACCTCAAGAACTGGCCGCTTTGGGAGGAGCCCACCAAACTATCTTCGCCGATTCCAAGAAACCCGCGCGTTCAACACTCGCGACTCCGTCACCTCTGTTCGCGTGACGGACCCACTGGAGCGCACGATGCCCGCACCAGCCGTCTCGGTCGTGATGCCGGTGTTCAACGGGGCGCGGTTTCTGGACCGGGCGCTATCGTCACTCCGCGCCCAAACCTTTTCGAATTGGGAACTGCTCGCGGTGGACGACGCCTCGACCGACGACACCCTCAGTTGCCTGAGTGCCGCCGCGGTCGATGCGCGCGTCCGGGTGCTCCGTCACGACCTCAACCGCGGGCCTGCGGCCGCTCGGAACACCGGCCTTCGTGCGGCCCGTGGCGCGTGGGTCGCGTATCTGGACTGCGACGACGAGTTCTACCCCGATCATCTGGCTCGGTTCGCGTGCGCCCTCACCTCCAGCGACGTTCGGATCAGCGCCTACGACGTTCTTGAAGGCCCCGACGAAGCGCGCGGGGCGGTCACCTACCGCCACGACCCGGCTTCTTTCCGGCGCCGCCTGCTGGCGTTCGGGAACATCGCGACGCCGCTCGGGGTCGCGCACCGGCGCGAGCTGATCGAGCGCGTCGGCCCGTTCGACGAGCGGCTCCGGTTCGAGGAAGACGCCGAGTTGTGGCGGCGGATGGCGCGGAGCGGGGCGCGGATTGAGTTCGTAGCGCAGCCGAGCGGCCGGTACCACGTGCGCCCCGACAGCCTCGCCCGAACACACCTCCGGCAAGCGTCCTTGCAGGACCGGTTACCCTCCCGGCTCGGAGCCGCGGAAGTGGGGCCGTACCGCCTCCGCGTTCCGGAGAACGAGCTGTGGGCCGTCCGGGAGGTGTTCGAGGGCCACGAGTACGGCGGGCTCCCGCCCGGCGCGCTCCGGTCCCCGCCGGTGGTGATCGATGTCGGCGCCAACATCGGTCTGTTCGCGCTGTACGCCAAACTGTTCTACCACCGCGAGGCGCTCGTTCACTGTTTTGAACCGTACCCGCCGGCGGCAGCCCTGCTCCGGCGCAACGTCGCGGCCGAGCCGGCGATCGAGGTCCACCCGGTCGGGTTGGGCGAGCGGGACGAACTGGGGACGATGTACCTGCACCGGAACAACTCCGGTGGCAACTCGTTGCGGGCCGAGTTGGTG
This sequence comes from Gemmata sp., assembly GCA_036405095.1. Taxonomy (GTDB): domain Bacteria; phylum Planctomycetota; class Planctomycetia; order Gemmatales; family Gemmataceae; genus Gemmata. The sequence goes on from DASWYH010000919.1 coordinate 6,453, forward strand.
CCCGACCCGCGCGGGACGGAACCGGTTCCGATCCGGGACGCGGCCGAGGTGTGGGACGCGTTGGGGCTGGACGAGGTGGACGTGCTGAAGATCGATGCGGAAGGGGCCGAGCCCGACATCTTGGGCCGACTGGGAGACCGGCTGAAGGGCGTTCGGGTGGTGTTGGCCGAGTACCACACCGGCCGTGACCGGCGCCGGCTCGATGCGCTACTGGAGGGGCACGAGCTTTTTGCGGCGAGCTTGCATGAGCCGGGCCGCGGGGTGGTGAAGTACGTCCGCTCCGATCTGGTCCGGCACTGAGCGGTTCAGCAACGGCGCCCGACGAGACCGCGAAGGAACCCCGTAACGCCCTCGCACGCCCGGTCCGGCGCCCACGCCTGTGCCCGTTCCCGGGCCCGGGCCTGATGAGCCGCGAGCAACTCCGGGGCGTCCCACAAGAGCTCGATGGCCTCGACCCACCCACGCACCTCCTCCGCGGTCGGCGCGTCCGTCATTCGCATTGGATCGGTGTACCGGTCGGGGATGTCGAAGAGGAACCCGGCACCACCAAGCGTTTCCGGGAGAGCGCCGCGGCGGCTGGCCAGCACCGGAACGCCGCCGGCCAGCGCCTCCGCCGCGACCCGGCCGAAGGTCTCCTCGCACAACGAGGGCACCAGAACCACGCGGGACCGCGCGTAGAACTCGCGGGGGTGCGGGGTCGCGCGCATGGCGCGCAGGTTGGCCCCCGACAGGTCGATCGGGACCCGGCCCAGCCACTCGGTTCCGCCGCGCCCCTCGACCACAAGGAACGGGATCTCCGGGCGCCGGCGGAACGTCTCGGCGACGATCCGGGCGAACCACGCCACCCCTTTGACCGGGATCGGGTTCACGAACGTCACGAACTGCCCGTCCGTCCGAGCCGGGACCGCCCGCGTGTGGTCCCACGGCCACGGGACCGCCACCGCTTCGACCCCAACGCGCGCCCGGTACGCGTCCCGCGCGAACTCGGACGGCACCCACAGCGCGTCCGCCTGCCGGAGCAGAGCCGGGTCGCCGTAGCCGAGGTTGTGAAGGCAGAACACCACTCGCGCCCCCGCCCGGCGCACCCGGCGCATCAGGTGAGCAGCGAACGGGAGCCCGCCGTAGGTGAGGACGAGGTCCGGGCGAAACTGCTCACAGGCGCGGCTGACGACGTCGAGAAAGGGCACCCCTTCCTCCCGTGTAGCCGCGCGGTGCGGGACGAACCCGTCGGGCCGGTATTGAGACACCGGCACACCATTCAGCATGAAGTGGAACAGGTCATACCGCCCCCCCGGCGGCGCGCACTGCTCCAGGTGGTAGGGGATCCGGTACTCGCGGAGCACCGCGGCCGGCTCGCGCCCGTCGTGGAAGTCCAACTCCGGCCCGCACACCGACCGGCAGCTCCACCCCCGCGCGGTCAGGTGCTCGAACAGGTCGCGCGTCGCGAGCGCGGCCCCGCTCGAATGATCCAGGTACGCGTGGTACGACGCGAATAACAATCGCGGGTTCGGTTCTGCCATGATGGATCTGCCGCACTGTGGCGCGGGCTCGTTTCGGCCCGAAGCCACAGTTGACACGGGAGCGGAGGCGGGCTGCCGGAGTCAGGGGGCGCTCAGACGCGCCAACAGGATACTCAAGTTGTGTTGCGCCTCTGGGTGGCTCGGGGCCAGCGCGAGGACGTCGCGCAGCGCCCGCTCGGCCGCCGGCAGGTCGGTACCCTCGCGGAGCAGCACGTGGCTGAGCAGCACCCGCGGGGCGACGGCCGCCGGCGCCGCCGTGATGGCCGCGGCGGCGGCCACCTTGGCCGGCTCGAACGCGCCGCGGGCGAGGTGCATCCGGCCGACGAGGAAGTCGGCTTCCGCCGTCGCGTCGGGGCCGAACTCCCGGAGCCGGGCGGCGACCCGGTCCACTTCGTCCCAGCGCTGGGCGTCGAGCGCGAGGTCGGCGAGCCCGAGCCACCCCGGCACGAACGCGGCGTTGTGTTCGACGGCCGCCTGGAGGTGCTGGCGCGCCTCTTCGGGCCGCCCCGCCTCGCTCGCGAGCACCGCAAGCAGGTGCCGGGCCTTGTGCCCGCGCAGCCCGGCCTCCACGCTCGCGAAGTGTTGGCCATCGGCGCCGGACACCAGCTCCCGCAGGCACTCCTCGGCCCGCGCCCCGGCTCCCGCGTCGCGGTGGCAGAGGGCCTCAAGGAACAGCAGCTCGGCGTCCCCGGGGCACACCCGCCGGCCCTCGGCGCAGGCGGCCAGCGCCTCGCCCGGTCGGCCCAATGCCCGCTCGCACTCCACGATCAGCGCGAACAGCTTCCGAACGATCGAATCCTGGGGGGCCGATTTCGCCAAACTGCGGCGCAGCAGCGGCAGCGCCACCGCCGGCTGTTCGAGTTCCGAATACACCGAGCCGAGGTTGAACAGGGTGAACGGGTCGTCCGGGTGCTCCGCGTCCTCGAGTCGCAGCAACCGGAGGTCGCGGTCCAGCTTCTGCCGCCGGACGGTTGGGTCCGTGTACCCGACGTGGCGGACGGCCACGTCCGCCCAGCGGACCGGCAGCCCCAGCTCCCGCACCGCCGGCAGGATCTGCTCGTGGACCCGATACCGCCAGGCGAGCCGGGCGTCGTTTGGGAACAGGCGCACGTGATCCACGACCGTCTCGCTCCCGCCGGGACGGGCCGCGACACAGCGGCACTTCATGACATACGCGGCCGGTTCCGAAAGGCTCGCGAACAGTCGCTTCAGTTCGTCACGGGCGTCGTCGTCGAGCCGGTCGTCGGCGTCCAGCCAGAACACCCACTCGCCGGTCGCGTGCCGCAGCGACTCGTTGCGGGCCGCGGCGAAGTCGTCACGCCAGGGGAACTCGAACACCCGCGCCCCGAAGCCGAGCGCCACCGCGCGGGTGCGGTCGGTCGAACCGGTGTC
>DASWYH010000920.1:0-6684 GCA_036405095.1 Gemmata sp.
GGGGCTCGCGCCCGCGAGCCGCGAGGCGGCCGACGAGGTGGCCGTCGAGGCGTGCGGGAGCCACAGGGTGAACCCGGTCAGCGCGGCGGACACCGTGCGGGCCGACGGGAACCGCATTTCGGGGTCCGGTTCCATCAGCCGCGCGACGAGGTCCGAAACCTCCGACGGGACCTCGGGCCGGACCCGGCGCACCGGCAGCGGCACGGTCGTGAACCGGCGGTGCAGGTCCTGGATCGGGTTCCCCGACTCCGGGTACGGGTCGCGCCCGGTGAGCGCCCAGTACAGCGTGGCCCCGAGGGAGAACAGGTCCGCCCGGCTGTCCACCGAGTGCGGGTCGCGGGCCTGCTCCGGGGCCATGTACCCGATGGTGCCGAGCACCACCCCGGGTTCGGTCATCTGCTGCGTGGGGAGCCGGGCGAGGCCGAAGTCGAGCACCTTCGCCTGCCCGTCCGGCGTGATGAGCACGTTCGACGGCTTGATGTCGCGGTGAACGAGGCCGTGCCGGTGCGCCTCGGCCAGCGCGTCGGCCACCTGCCGGAAAATGTCGCACGCCCGGAGCGGCGGGAGCGGCCCGCTGTCGCGCACCAGGCCGAACAGGTCCTGCCCGGGGATCAGCTCCATCACGAAGTAGTCCCGGGTCTGTGCGCCGGGGCCGGTGCGGGTGTGGCGCCCGGCGTCGAAGCAGGTGACGATGTGCGGGTGCTGGAGCCGCGCCACCGCGCGGGCCTCGCCGTAGAACCGGTGCACCAGGCGCGAGCTCACGTCCGTCGAGCGCGCCATCACCTTGAGCGCCACTTGCCGGCGGAGCAGCACGTGCTCGGCCCGGTACACCGTGCCCATCCCGCCCTGCCCCAGCACGTCGAGGAGCCGGTAGTTCCCGAGGATCAGGTCTTCGGGGCCGCCCTTGCGGATCGTGTCCACCTGGTAGCGCGTGAGCAACTGGAGCGCGAGCAACTTGTTCAGCAGCACATCGACCGCGACGATCCGCGTGAGGATGTCCCGGTGCTCGGCCGGCACGTCCTCCCACGCCTCCGGGAGCAGCACGAACAGGGAGAGCAGGCGCGAGAGCAGGGACTGGGCCGGCGGCATCGCGGCCTCCATCGTGCCATGACCGATACCGACGGTCGGCAGCTCCAGGTCCGTGGGGAACTCGTCCACGAGTGGCGACATCGGTGCCTCCCGAACGCGCTGGCGCTCGTCGTTCCGGTTCCGGGCGGGGTGGTTCATATCGTGTGTCTGGCGGGCGTAAGTCACGGCGTGCCACTCGTGCCGCACGCACGTATCGAGCGGTCCGCGACAAACCTGCGGCACGATTCCGGCGGCGACAACCGTTTGAGCGCGAAGTGCGCCCGGGTACTGTCGGATATCGCGGCGGATTCGCGCACCGGGCACGAAATTGCGCCGCCCGTCGAACGGGGCGTTCGCGCAACGCGCGCCTCTTCGCCCCCCGCGCGAGCGCCCGAGGCGAAGAGGGGGCGCAGCCGAACACTCACACGGGGGCGGACGGGAACGGTCCCCAGGGGGCACGGCGCGATTGGGAACCCGGGCGCGAGCGGGTCAAGGCGGCGATCGGTCCGGGCGTATTTTTCTGCTCTCGCAGTGCCAACGGGCGCGGCTCCGAGCGCGCCCCCGACCCTCCCGGCGGCCGCAACCGAGTTACCGGTACGCGCGCCGCTACTCGTTTCCGAGGGCCGCAAAGTTCTGCACCGAGATGATGTCCCACCCGGCGGGCAGGAACCGCGGCGCCAGCACCCCCCGGAAGTGATCGCGCCACGCCCACACGTACTCCCGCCAGTCGCCCCCGGGTGTGACGTTCGGTTCGGGCGCCTCTTCGTAGGTGCGGTGGCACGTCCCGCACACGAACAGCACGTTGGACAGGCACGAGCGCCATGGCTGCGGCACGTTCTTCTTGTGCCGCTTCGGGATCACGTGGTGGCGCGTGAGGTCGGCGGTTGCGCCGCAGCACACGCACCGGTCGTTCTTCACCTCCATAAAGAACTCGGTGAACCCGCCGAGGTACAGTTCGCGGAGCCGGTCCTCGGTCCGCGGGTCCGTGAACTGCAACACGTTCGGCCCGACCTCGCGGGCGTACCCCTTTCGCGTGTAGAACGCGGCCCGCTTCGCGCTGCACCGCAGGATCGGCTCCCCTTTCGTGTCGAGGACCCGAAACGTGTCGTACCGGGCGGCGCCGTCGAGATCGGAATAGTCGGCGCGCTCTTCGGTCGGTTCCCACCCGGCGGAAGCAAAGTTCTTGACCTTACAGCGGCCCGTGCCCGCGCGCAGGGAGCGGACCGGACCGTGGAGGAACTGGAACTCGGCCCACCCCGCGACGACCGCGACGACCCGGACCACTTCGGCCTTCCCACTGCGCCGGCGGGCGTAGACGTGTCCGATGTGTGGGTCCATTTGTGTGCCCCGGAACCGCGATCGCACGAACCGCCAGCGCGCACAGTAAGGACCGCCCAACCGGCCGGGGGGTTCGCCGGCGCGATCGGCCCGTTCCGGTCGGGGCGGTGCGAACGCCGCCCGGTTGCACGGCGTGAATCTCGATCGGACGGGACCCGGCCCGGGTGCGCTCGGCCCCCGTTACGAAGTGATACCCGGCGAGTGCGGCCCGCGACAACGTTTGGGCGGTGCGCCATCGGTGGCGGGGGCAGCCGTTTCAAGCGGCCCGTTCGGGCCGCAGAGCGCGCCGTGAGCCCTTCAAAAGCGGCCCCACCTTCTCGGCGTTCACCGAACACGAAAGGCGGACCGCCCGGAACTGCGGGTTTGGAACGTGTCCCGCTCGCCGGGTCAGATCGGACCGCGCCCGGAGCGCGTCGGTGGGGGCGCCCGCCGCGGTCGGAGCGACCGGTTTGGTCGCTCGGCCCTTATTCCGCTGCTTCCAGTTCCGCGCTCATGGACCCTTTGCACCGAGGGATGCGCGGGTCGGGGCCGTAAGCGTGAATCTGGTCCCGCTTCAGTTCCGCGTGTTCGAGGCTGGTGGTGAGCACAACCGCCCGCCCCTCGGTGTCCACGACCTTCGCGAGTTGGAAGCCCTTCTCGATCGGGTGCCCGAACAGCGCCCGCAGCATCTCAATGACGTACTCATAGGAGTGGTCGTCGTCGTTGAGCAGCACGACGTGGTACGGCGGCTGGCGCCTGGTCCGCTGTTCGGTCTCGACATCGGTCTCGGGGAGAGTCGTCGGTCCGGCCATGTGCGGTCTCCGCAGCCCACTGGTCCAAGTGTATTGTCGCCGATTCGGTTTCGGGGTCAACCCGCCTCACGGCAGCGAGCCGAGGGCCGGGGTCCCGAGGCGCAACGAACACAGGAAGGGTGGACACGGGAACGGCTGGGAGAGCGGTGCCGCCGCACCTCACGGCGGCTGGTCCCGTGCGTTTGCTCTGTTGGGCCACCGGATCGGAGCGCGGTTTCGCTCCAAATTCAGTAGCCCCAACTGATCAGCGACCGGTAAGAAGCCAATGGCATTTCGTGTGGCCTTCAGAACCCTGGATGCCCTTCGCCTGTGCCGGTTCACGGACTACCGGATACTGAACACTTGGAACTACTGAAACTCAGTTGAAGGGTGACCACCGGTGCGACGGGTTCGCGCGGCGCCGGGCGTTGCGGAAGCGACACCGCCAGCGGGCGTGGGGATCAGCGCTCCCGGCGAACTGCCGGACCTACAGACCTTCGACCTCCCACCCCTTTCGGTAGGTTTTGCGCACGAAGGCGTTCGCCGCGGCCACGTTCGTCACCTTCAGCGCCTTCGTGTCCCACTTCAGATCGGTTTTCGGGAACCGGGTGGCGAGGCACCCGAGCAGCACCATCTCGGTGAGCGGCCCGGCGTAGCTGAACGGCGCGGAGGTCGTGCCGTTGCCCCGGACCGCTTCGACGAACTGCAAGTAGTGATCGTCGCCCTTCACCTCGGGGCGCTTGTAGTCTTTGAACTTGTCGGCCGGCAGCAGCACCGGGTTACCGATGTAGGGCGAGTACATCACCCCCTCGGCGCCGATGTAGATCGAGCCCTGATCGCTGATCCGCCCGCCGACGAGCGCTTGCACCTCCTTCGACGGCCGGGCGGTGCCGTTGTACCACGTCAGCGCGACCGTGTCGGCCGTGTACTTGGTTCCGGGGAACACGTACTTCACCTGCACGTCGAGCGACCAGTTGTCCGCGTTCGGACCGGGCAGTTCCGAGCGGATCGAGTTCGGGTTGCCGACGCCCAGCGCGCCGAACACCGGGTCGAGGATGTGGCACCCCATGTCGCCGAACGTGCCGGTGCCGAAGTCGAGCCGCTTGCGCCAGTTGTCCCGGTGGTAGTACCCGTCGCCGATGAACGGCCGCTCCGCCGCGACCCCAAGCCACAGGTCCCAGTTCAGGTTCGCGGGCACCTTGTCCTTCTTGTTCGGCTTGGGCGCGGTGTCGCCCCACGATTTGCCGCTCCAGGAGTGGACCTCCTTCACCTTCCCGATGGCCCCGTCGTGGATCAACCGGACCACTTGCTTGTGGACGGGGTGCGAGTGGATCTGGATCCCCATCTGGGTGACCAGCTTCTTCTCGGCGGCGACCTCCGTAACCCGGCGGGCCTCGAAGATCGTTTGCGTCAGCGGCTTCTGACCGTAGACGTGCAGCCCCCGCTTCAGCGCGGTCATCACGGCGGGCGCGTGCATGTGGTCCGGGCAGGAGACGTTCACGGAGTCGAGCCCCTTCTCCTTGTCGAGCATCTCCCGCCAGTCCTGATAAATCTTGCAGTCGGGGAACTGCTTCGCGATCCATCCGGCCTGGTCGCGGTCCACGTCCGCCACCGCTACCAACTTGAGGAACTTGCTGGCGGTGAGCGCCCGGATGTCCTGACCGGCCATGCCGTTGGCCCCGACGCTGGCGTGCCGAACGGTTTCGCTCGGTGCGGCCGTGGCGAACGAGCGGATCGCGAACGGAGCGGCGAACCCCGCGGCGGCCTTCAGCGCCGCACGGCGGGTGATACGGGACGGAACCATCGGTGAATGACCTTTCGGTGGGGACAAAAAACGAGGCCGCGGATCTCGGGGAGGGACAGAAAGCGAGCAACTCACTTTGTGGGGGGCGGGCCGAGGATCTTGTCGATCGCCTCGCTCCCGGTGTACTTCGGTTTGCGATCGGACAGCGCTTTGATGCGAACGTTGCGGAACGCCACCGGCGTCGCGTTGTAGTTCTGGAGGCCGACAAATCCCTCGCGCGGCAGCGACCCGATCGCGTGCGGGAACTTGTTCTTCGTGCCGTCCGGATTCGTGCCCGGCTTCGTCCACTTGGAGAGGTCCGCTTTGACCACCTCCTTGCCGTTCAAATTGACCGACAGCATCGGCCCGTCGGCGGTGATGCGGTACGTGTTCCACTCGCCGGCGGGCTTGTTGGCGTCGACCTTCGGCCCGACCAACCCGTACAGCGCACCGTTGGCGGCCAGCGAGCCGAACGGGAACTTGTAATCGGCGTTATCGAGGATCTGAATTTCCAGTCCGGTCCAGACCTCTTCGTTCGGGCGCGGGTCGTGGACGCGGACGAACGCCCCGCTGTTGGTCTTCTTCCCGCCCCCGATCTTGCACTCGAACGCGAACACGAAGTCGCAGTACCGCTTCTTGGTGTAGATCGTCTCGCCCGGCTTGGCGGGGTACAGTTCCCCGGCGGCGTTGACCGCCCAAATGCCGTCGAGCTTCTTCGTGTTGAAGGCGTCGAGGCTGTTGCCGTCGAACAGAACCTCCCACTTACCCTTATCGGCAGCGGGTGCGGGCTCTCGCGGCCCGGTTAGAGCGGAGGCCGGGGTTGGGGCACCGGCCCCAACCGCCCCGGCGGCACAAGCGATCAACAGGGCCAAGACGCGATGAACATTCATGTCCAGGTTCCGTGAGAACAGTCGTCCGCACAGGGCGGCTGCCCGGCGCCAGGCCCGGCGCCCCCTCCGGGGTGCCAAAACCAGAAGCCGGGGATTGGGCTTCGCACCCGGGTGCCGCCCGCGGCACGCGGACGGGAACCCACGCGCCGACGGCGGTGCGCGGGCCGCGCCCCGAAGCGCGTGACTCCCGGGTCGATGGGGCCGCTACTTCAGGGATTGTTCGAGTCGTTCTTGGTCATCTTTTTCCACGTCTGCGCATCATCGGCCAGCTTTTGCTTCTCCTGCTCCTTGCTCGGTGCAACGGCGCCGGTGGGCTTGGGCTCCGCTCCCCCACAGCCGACCAAAGACGTGAAGAGCAACAAGAGTCCCAAAATCACAAGTTTTGAACGCATGGTGGTTCCCAAAACGTCGACGTGTTGAGTCAGAAGTGCCCGTCCGCCGGAACGGGCGCGAAAGGTCGTGCGCGGTCAGGGCAGGGTCAACACCTCGCCGCCGGACTTGGAACCCGCCGCGGTCCAGGTGTCCGGGTCGATGCCATCGGTTACGAACCGCACGCTCCCGTCGCAGAGCATTATGTTGACCCCACCCGAGTGGTTACTCGTCGGCGGGCGCACGTAGAGCCCGATGTTTGCGAAGCCGCTCGTAACGTTGTCGTAAAAGCAGCCGGTGTTCGGGGGAAGGAGGTGATTGTAGCCCTGGCGCCAGACGCTCCCGTCGTTCCAGGGGATGCCCTGCCACCGATAAATACCGGTCAAGGGGGCCGACATCCGGGCCATGAACTGCGCCCGCGCCTGCGACATGCTCACGGGCGTGGCCAGAATCCCCACGGTCACCC
>DASWYH010000921.1:0-3434 GCA_036405095.1 Gemmata sp.
GCGCGCACGGCCGCGACCGTCGGCCGCGCGCTCCTCAAGCGGTGGGCCGCGCCGGACCTCAAGCGCGTGCGCGAGTCGATGCCGAACATCGCGGCCCAGCGGTGGACGCAACTCGGACTGGACCCGGACACCGTTCTCGGGCACCTGCAGTTCGCCGCCGAACAGGCCGCGGGCGGCAAGGTCGACGACCGGTTCACGGCGCTCACCGAACCGCTGGTGCCGCGCGGGTGGCTGAACCGGCTCCCGGAGCCGACGCAGGTCGGGCTCACGCTCGACACCATCAACCGCCTGCTCGGCCCGCCCGCCGCGGCCCTCAAGCGCCCGCCGACCGCGCTCGAAGAGGGCGTCGCGAAGGCCGCGACCGACGCCGCCGCGTCGTTCGCCCTCGACCTGCGGACGCTCGCCCCGGTTCTCGTGGACGATGCGGAGTTCCGGCTCGCGGGGACGGAAGAACTGTTCCGCCAGTTCCTCGCCACCACGGACCGGCTCATCGAGCGGTACACGCAGCTCACGCTCGACCTCGACACCAAAGCGGTGGCCGGGTTCGAGTGCCTGTCGCACTACGCCCACTACCAGAAGGGCATGTGGAAGCCGAGCGCGGCGGACCTCTCCGACGCGCTCCGCCAGTACCCCCGCGCCCGGTTCCAGGCGATCACGTTCCGGCAGCTCGTGGGCGTGTACCAGATCGTGCGCGACACGCTGAGCGAGCAGGTGGCCGACGTGGCCGTCGCGCGGCAGCGGATGGCGACCGCGGCGGCGAGCGTGCCGGAGGAGCCGCCGGAACCGCCGGTGTCGCTCCGGCGCCTGATGCCCGCCGGGTGCACGAGCATCGGGGACGCGGTGGACCGCTTCCTGAAGGTGCTGACCGACGCGGACCTCGTCGAGATCGACCGCGCGGTGCAGGCGGTGCTGGAACCCGAAACCGGCGGGCTGTTTCAGGTGTGCCTGAACTCGGCCGCGGGCGTCGAAGGGGTGATCGGGGTGGTGTTCGAGGAGACCCGGGTGCACCTGGACCGGCGGCTCGGCGAGGTGGGGCTGGCGTCGATGTTCGCGGAGCGGTTCCGCACGCCCCAGCAGGCGGAGCGCGCGATCGAGCAGGCGTACCAGGAAGCGGAACCGGCGTGGGTGGGGAACGGCCCGTGGATCGGGTCGGAAGTGGTGGTGGTGGCGTGCCCGGCGGGGGTCTCCGGCGAGGCCCTGCGCGAGCTGTCCCGGCGCGCGATCCCGGTTGCGGGGCTGCCCATCGCGGACAGCCGCGACGACCTGACCATCTACCGCGAGTGGGTGTCGGTGCCGCTGGCCGCGCTCCCGCACCTGGGGCCGGCGGCGGCGGCGGCCTATCAGGCGATGCCCGAAACGAACCAGTGTACCCCGCACGCGCGCCTCGATGTGACCGGCTGGCTCGACGTGGACGCTCCGTAACCGCAACGGCAGCGGCGTTGCGGCACGGACAGGACGTGCCGGTGCCACAAGGCCAAAGGCACCGCCCATCGAACCGTAAACACGAAAGGCCCGGAGCTGTCACGGGCTCGGGTCACAAAATCCCGTCACTCGTCATATCCCGGCGCCCGCCGGCGGGGCCTCGGCCCCATTTCGGCTGGTTGGGGCGATTCTCGGTTCCGGGCCTTGAGATCTGGTACACTACTAGGCGAAGGCTCCCGATACCCGCTCAGTTATCCCATGTCCGTGTCCCCGTGGCTGGTGCTTCGTCAAGCGCAGGAGGCGGTCGATGCCGGCCGGCCGGACGACGCCCACCGACAACTCGAACCGCTGCTCTCGGAGGGGAACCGCCGGGCCGTCAGGCTCGCGCGCGAGGTGGTCCGGGGGTACACCGCCCGCGCGCTGAAGGCGCTCGACCAGCACAACCCGGACGCCGCGTGGCGGGACCTGCTCGCGGCCGAGGCCCTCAACACCGGGGAAAAGGCCGTTGCGGAACTGCGGTACACGCTCGCCCGCCTCTCGGTCGTCCAGGCGAAAGCCATGCTCGAAGCCGGGCGGCCCATCGACACCCTGGACCAGATCGCCCGGCTCCGCGACCGCGGGGTCCGGCACCCCGATCTGGAGCGCCTGGAGGCCGCCGCCCAGGACTGGGTCCACTCGTCCGAACTCGCGGACCGCGGTGAGTTTCTTCGGGCGCTTTCCGAGGTGGATCGGATCTTCCCCAAGCTCCCGTGCCCGCCGACCGGCCTGGAGCGGTTCCGGTGCGAGGTGGAAGCGCGGCACGCGCGGTTCCGCGACGCGGTCGCGCGCCTGATGGACGCGGCGGAGGCCAAACGGTGGGCCGCGGCGGTTGCGGTCGCGGCGGAGGTGCTCTCCGTGGCCCCGGACCACCGCGAAGCGAAAGCCGTGCGCGGGCGCGCGTGGGCGGTCGTGGCGCCGGAAACGGTGAGCCCCGCGGGACCGCTCCCCGTGCCCGAGTTGCCGACCATGCGCCCGGCGGCGCGGAGCACATCGGGCCACGCGCTCGCGACGCGCGCGGAATCGGCCCGCCCGCCCTCGGGGCCGCTGATCCGCATCACGTCCGGCGAATCCCGGGCCGCCCCCGGGGGCGCGGGGCTCTCCACGAGCGCCGGCCCGGCGCTCCCGAAGCGGTTCCTGCTGTGGGTCGATGGGGTCGGCGGGTATCTGGTGTGCCTGTCGAACCGGGTGACGTTCGGGCAGGCCACCGCGGACGGTCCCGTCGACGTGCCGCTGTACGCCGACGTATCGCGGACACACGCCGAGTTGACCCGCGACCCCGAAGGGTACGTAATCGAGTCCGGGCGCGCGGTGCGGGTGAACGGGGCGGAAACCAAACGGGCGGTGCTCGCCCCCGGCGACCGGGTCACCCTGGGAACGAGTTGCCAGTTCCTGTTTCACAAGCCGGTGAGCGCGAGTTCGTCGGCCAAACTGGAAGTGACGAGCGGGCACCGGTTGCAGACGCCGGTAGAAGCGGTGCTGCTGATGGGCAACGAGCTGATCCTCGGGCCGGAGCCCGATTCACACATCCCGCTTGAGGTGGAAGCGCCGGTGCTGATTTACCGCTCGCGCGAGGGGCTGAGCGTCCGCGTGCCCGACACGCGGTTCACCCTGGACGACCGGCCCTGTGAGGACCGCGCCCTGCTGACGCTCCCCGGCGTGGTGTCGTGCGACCAGTTCACGTTCGCCGTGGAACCCGTAAGCGGGCGGCTGTGAGGTTCGGCCCGCGCCCCGCTCCGGGGCGCGGCACCGGTGCCGGTTCGGGTTACTGCGCCAGCCAACCGCCGTCCACCGGGAGCGAAATCCCCGTGGTGAACTTCGCCTGCTCGCTCGCGAGGTAGAGCACCGCTTCCGCGATCTCTTCCGCGCGCCCCATCCGCCCCACCGGGTGCAGCGCCGCCAGCCCCTTGCCCTGGTCGGTGCCCGCCCCGCCGGTGAACCGGTCGATCATCTCCGTTTCGATGGCCGCCGGGGCC
>DASWYH010000922.1:0-3600 GCA_036405095.1 Gemmata sp.
CGGCCGCGCCGAAGCTGACCACCTGCACCACCAGTTACGACGCCCGCGAAGCGCACGGGCTGGTGTGGATCAAGGCGCGTGAGAGCGCGGCGGCGTTCCCGCTCGTCGAGGCCCCGGGGTTCCTGCCGATCTGCACGCTGGAACACGTGGTGCCGGCCCCGCTCGAACTGGCCGTGGACAACTTCAACGAGATCGAGCACAGCGGCACCGTCCACGACACCTTCGGTTACGATCTGGAGCGGCTCAACGAGGTGAAGGTCGCGTTCGAGGCCACCGACGACACCGTCAAGGTGACCAACTCCGGCCCCACGAAGACGCTCAACCGCGTGTTCGCTTGGCTCCTCGGTATCCGCAAGGGCGACACGTTCCACGACCACTGGACGACCCGGTTCTCGCCGATGTACTCGGTGTTCGACCACTGGTGGACCAGCCCGGACGGCGCCCGCGAGGCGATGGTCCGGTGGCGCCTCTACATCTTCTTCGTGCCCCAGGACGACAAGACCACGCGCGTGTTCTCGGTCACCTTCGCGAAGTCGCGCTACCCCGGGCCGGGCGGCGGCCTCCGGTTGTTCCGGTGGCTGCTCCGGCGCGAGATCGACCGCGAGGTCCGCGCCGATGTGTCGATGCTGTACCACATGGCCGACTACGGCACCGGCATTGAGGGGCTGAAGCTGAGCCGCTTCGACAAGGTGCTGGGGCTCACCCGCGAGCGCATCGCCCGCATCTACCGCGGCGAGGCCGCCGGTCGGGTCTCGCTGGTGTGACCCCGCCGGGGGCGCGCCTCTTTTCGCCTTGGGGCCGCTCGGAACGCCCTGAGCGGTCGGCGGGTGAACCGCGGCAGGGCTTCATGGCTCCGGGCCTTCGCGCGAGTTCGGGTTGAAGCACTTCTCCTCTTCAGTTAGCCTCCGGCCCCGTGCCCGCCACGGGTAACAGGAGGTCTACGCCATGCTCCGCGCCGTCCGCGTCGCGACCGTGTTCGCGGCCCTGATCACTCTCGCCGGGCCGGCCCTCGCCGGGCCGATCCAGTGGGGATACCGTGCCGAGGCCCCCGATGGCACCGTGTTGCGCGAACTCAGCGGCCTGTCGGAACTCCGCTGGTCCGACTCGTTTCTGCCGGACCCGCAGGCGCACGGCACACCGGTCCCCAACACGAACCCGAACAACTATTACGACTACAACACCTGGCGCGCCAGCGCGACCGTCACGATCATCGACGAGCGGTCCGGCGCGACGGGCGCGTTCCCGCTGTATGTCGATTTCGTCCAGGAATACCTGATCCGCTCGGACGGCGAGCGCGAACTGATTCACGAAGGGCTGGTGTCCAACGCCTGGCCGGGGGCGGCCAGTTTCACACTCGGCGGCAACACCTACAGTGTCCGGTCCCCGGGCGGCGAGTTCCTTGTCGAGGTCACCCCTGGACCGGTATCGGCAACGCCCGAGCCCGGGGCGCTGGTCCTCGCGGGGCTCGGGCTGGCCACGGTGTTCGCCCGCCGGGTTCGGCGGTAAACCGATCGCCGCCTTCCGCGCACAGGGCCGGCACGAGAACGCCAACTGCGTAACCCCTCGCTCACGTTCGGGCCGGGGGGGCGCGTCCCGCACGCCGCACTGTGTGAGGAGCATTCGCCCCCGCACAACCGAGAACTAAACGGCCCTGCCCCCCGCACACTGGGGCTTGCGACGGCAACGCGCGTCTGATGTGATAACGCTCTTCCTGGGACCGGCGGCGAACAGCCGCCGATGTGAATGGACTCGCCGGCCCAGCGGAGGAGAACCCGTGACTCCCAACGCACCTTCGGGAACGGGCACCCGAGAGTTCCCACGTGGCGCCCCCCCGAACCTCCGCCCAACACACTCCCTGCCGGGACCCCGCGCACCACGAAAACGCCCCCTCTTCCGTCATTCGGAACCCGTGCGCCCTGTCCACCGTCCACGGGAACGCCCTCCAGCGCCCGCTGGGCGGCGGGCGGCTGGGCGTGGTGTACGAAGTGGTAGCGCTCGGCCTGAACCGAACGGTCGCGCTCAAGTTGCTCCGCGAGGAGCTGCTCGCCCGCCCGGACCCGCGGAGCCGGTTCCGGGACGAGGCCGAGGCCGTCGCCCGCATGTCGCACCCGAACGGGGTGCAGATCTACGCAGTCGGCGTCTGCGGCGGGCGCCCCTTTCTGGCAATGGAGTTCGTCCCCGGCGGCAGCCTCGCCGACCGCACCGCTGCCTGCACAATGGTTACGCCCCGGCGGTCGTGCACTACCACCTCGCATATGTCGCCCTCGCGGCTCGACGAGGGGAACGACCCGACGACCGGCGGCGCGCACTTTACAGGGGCGCTGCTCGCCGCCGCGGTGGACTACAAGTGGACCGCGGGCCGGTTCTTGCTCGAACCGCCCGCACCCGAACCGGCCCCGGAACGGGTTCCCGGTCACGTCAGCGTGCCCCAACCGGCGGGGGTTCATTCGACCGACGAGAGGCGGCCCGCGCCCGTCCCCCCGGCCACCGACCTGTCCGCCGGTGCGCCGGTCGGTCCCAACGTTCGGCGCGGCTGGTGGCCCGCCATCCTGGTTGAGAGTGAACCACCGGCGCCCCCTTCCCCGATCGAAAACCCGCCCGCTCCGGTCACTCTGGAGCCGCAGCAACCGAGCCCGCACACCACCCCGGAGCCCGCGACCGACGAACCCGCAGCAGCTCTTGAGGGTGCCGGTATCATCGCGCGCTTTCTTCCGTTCGACACGGCGGACTTGCGGGACGAGGTGAACGGCTTCCTCACCGGTCTCGAACCCGCGATCCCGCTCGTGCCCGACCAGTTGTTCGACGAGTGGGAAACAGGAGCCGCGGTTCTGGCCGGCGCGGGTGCGGTGCTGGTTGTTGGGAAGTGGCGCGTGCGCACCCGCAGAAACAGACTATAACCCGCCCGGGGCTCTCGGTACAAACAAACCGGTCTACGAGCATTTTGGGGACCGCCCCGGTGCCGGTCTGCTTCACTTGCGCGCAGGGGGGTACACCCTGGAAAGACTGGTCAGACTGGACTGGAAGATAGGTAAGGTTTACCGGCTACACCTCTCCCTCTGTCTTCTCTCTCTATTAAGAGAGAAGAAGTAATAGGGTGACCAGTCTGAACGGCGGGGGGAGACTGACCAGACTGGCGGCCCAGAAGAAGGTGGTGGAGCGGGCCGCAAACGTGCGTACAAGTCGGGGGTGCCGGCTTTATCGCAAACATCAAGTTCGACGAGCTTCACGTTCCGCCGTGAGAGTGCCGATCGTGCGGGTGGTTCGGAAGAGCCCGCCCGGCGGCACCGAAGCTCCGGCCCCGGGAACACATTCCCGGGGCCGGAACACCGATCAATAGCGGTAGTGGTCGGACTTGTACGGGCCTTCCTTCGGAACGTGGATGTAAGCGGCCTGTTCCGTCGTCAGTTCGGTGAGCTGAACGTTCAGCTTCTTGAGCTGCAACCGGGCCACTTGTTCGTCCAGCTTCTTCGGCAGGACGTACACGCCGACGGGGTACTTGTCGTTGTGCCGCCACAGCTCGATCTGGGCGAGCGTCTGGTTGGCAAAGGAGGAACTCATCACGTAGGACGGGTGGCCCGTGCCGCAGCCGAGGTTGACCAG
>DASWYH010000923.1:0-4766 GCA_036405095.1 Gemmata sp.
ACAGCCCGGCCCGAGAGATGATCGGCGAGACCGTTCGCGCCGCGGGCCGCGCGGCCGACCTCACCCGCCAACTGCTCGCGTTCGGGCGCAAGCAGATCGTGGCCCCCGAACCGATCGACCTGAACGCCGCGCTCGGCGAGATGCACCGGATGCTCGCGCGGCTCGTCGGCGGGAGCGTGGCGCTGTCGTTCCTGCCCGGAGAAAATCCGGGGGTCGTGCAGCTCGACCCGGGCCAGCTCGATCAGCTCGTCATGAATCTCGTCCTCAACGCCCGCGACGCGACGCCACACGACGGGCGCATCGTTGTGGCGACCTCGGCGGTGCCCAGCCCCCCGGCGGGCGCACCGCCCGCGGAGTGGGGGTACGTCCGGCTCGTCGTTTCGGACACCGGGGCCGGGATGAGCGACGAGGTGCGCCGGCAGATGTTCGAGCCGTTCTTCACCACCAAGTCGATCGGCAAAGGAGTCGGGCTCGGCCTCGCAACGGTGTACGCGATCGTCACCCAAGCCGGGGGCTGGATCGACGTCGCGAGCGAGGTGGGCAAGGGAACGCGGGTATCTGTTTTCCTCCCGCGGCGCGCCGGGCCGCCGAGTCCGCCGAACAAGGTCGCGGGCGCGCTGACCGGGCGCGAAACGATCCTGCTCGCCGAGGACGAAGAAGACGTTCGCCGGGTGGTTGTCACGGTACTCAGGGGCGCGGGCTACACCGTGCTGGAGGCGCTCGACGGGTACTCAGCGATGTCCCTGGCCGGTCAGTACCCCGGGACGATTGACCTGCTTCTCACGGACGTCGCCATGCCCGGAGTGGGTGGCCGCGAACTTGCCGAATGGGTGAAGGTCCAGCGCCCGTCGATCCGGCTGTTTTACATGAGCGGGCACACGGAGGACGAAACGGTCCTCGGCCTCGTACAGGCGCGGGAGGCCGCGTTCCTCCAAAAGCCGTTTCTCCCGGCGGCGCTGCTGAGTAAAGTTCGGGACGTCCTCAGTTCCGCCTAGCGGGTCGGTTAGCCCGCTCGGTGGCGGACCTGTCGGGGGCACTTTCGGTGGGCAGGGTGAACCCGAACACCGCCCCGCCCTCCGCCCCCGGTCGAACAAACAGGCGCCCGCCGTGCGCCTCCACGATGCTCCGGCTGATCGCGAGCCCGAGACCGGTGCCCTCCTTTTTGGTCGTGTAAAACGGCTCGAACACCCGCTCCAGATCGCCCACCGCCAGCCCCACGCCGGTATCAGCCACCTCGACCAGCACGCCGCCTTCGCCCCGCCGCGTCTCGACCGTGATCCGGCGCCCGGCGGGCGGTGACCCGACCAGCGCCTCGGCGGAGTTCCGCAACAGGTTCAGAAGTACCTGTTCGATCTGGATCCGGTCCACCTGAACCGGCGGAAGGTCCGTGCCGAGGCGGAGCGCCACTTCGATCTGGTGGTGCCTCAGTTCGGCCCCGACGAGCGCAAGGGCTTCGTTCACGATGTCCCGGAGATCGGTCGTGGACCGGTGCGGCGCCCGCTTGCGCATGAACTCGCGCAGCCGGCGGATGATGCCGGCGGCGCGCTCCGCCTGCGCGACGGCCAGGTCGAGCCCCTCGGCGACTTCCGCGACGGCGCTCGCACCGTCGCGCAGGCGGTACATGCTCCCGCGGCAGTAGTTGACAACCGCGGTGAGCGGTTGGTTCAGCTCGTGCGCGAGCACGGCGGCCATCTCGCCGATCGCGACGCACCGGGCGACGTGAGCGAGTTCGGTCTGGTGCTGCCGCAGCTGCTCCTCGGCCCGCCACTGAGCCGTGACATCGGTGAGCGACACCACCACACAATACGGGGCCTGCGGCGCGGGAAGCGCGTGGGCGTTGACGGCCAAGTGAACCGGGGGCCGCTCGTCGCGGGCCGTCAGGAGCGCCACCCCCACGCGCGCCGTTCCGGTCCGGCGCGTGACCTCCCATGGGAGCTCTTCTGCGGGAACCGGGCGCGCGTCCGCCCCCCGAATGTCGCCCAGCTCATCCCCGGGGCGCGTGCCCGTCAGTTGTTCGAGAGAGCGGTCGAACAGCTCAGATGCCCGCTCGTTGCACATCAACACGCGGCCCTGTTCGTCCAAAAGGATTACACCCTCGTGCAGCGCGGAGAGGATCTGCCTGTGCCGCTCCTCGCTCTCCCGCAAAACCCGCTCTTGCTGCTTGCGTGCGGTGATGAGTTGGACCGAGGACATCACCAGATCCGGCGACACGAACGAGTACGACACGAGCACGTCGCTCTCCGGGCCGGCCGGCCCGGTCCAGTCCACCTCGGTCCAGTGCGACTCGCACTCGAACGCGGACCGCTCCCGGTAGCACCGGGCAATGTTCGCCCGGTGATCCGGACTGTCCGCGTGCAGTTCCGAGAGCCGCCGGCCGAGCGCCCGACCGACGTGACCACCCGTGAGTCGCAAGGCCGCTTCGTTGCAGTCTGTCAGAACGAAATCCGCCCCAGCCGCGCGCCAGCACACCGTCGCAAGCGGGGCGTTGCGGAACAGGTCTCGGAACCGGGCCTTGCTCGCGCGCAGCGCGTCCTCGGCGCGCTTGCGCTCGGTGATGTCGCGCCCGACCGCCTGGAAATCGACGACCCGCCCGGCGGCGTCGAAGAACGCGCGGTCCGTCCACTCCTGCCAGCCGATCGCACCGTCCGGCCCGAGCACCCGGTGCTCCAAGGTCGCGACCGGGCGCTCGGGCGTAAGCGCGGCGAGGTGCCGCTTACCGACTTCCCAGTCCGCCTCCGGCACCAGGTCCCAGAGCGGGCGCCCCAGCAGCTCGCCTTCACCGCGGCCGAAGTACCGGCAGTACGCACCGTTGACAAACGTGAGCGTGCCGTCCGGGAGGAACCGGCAGATGAGTTCCGTCTGGGCCTCGACCACGTCATGGAACCGGCGCTCGCTCTCGGCGAGCACGCGCTCCGCGTTCCGTCGCTCGGTGACGTCCTGGTGGACGACAAGAGCCCGGATCGGTTCGCCAGGAAGTGGCTTGACGAGCACCCGATACCACCGCGTCTCGTCGCCATTCGAGCACGGGTACTCAGTCGTGAACTGAGTCGCGGTCCCGTGCAGCACCGCAGACAGCCCGCGGCCGATTTCGGCCGCGCCCTCCGCCCCGGGGCCGGTCGCTTGACAGCATACGTCCAAGTAGTTCGCCCCGAGCCCGCACCGCTGGGGGGGGCACCCGGCCGACCGGGCGACCTCGTCCCAAGCGGCGCCGGTCGCGATGATCTCCCCGTTTCCGTTGACCGCCGCAATGCGATCTTCGAGCGCCCCAAGCATTTCGAGGCTCAGAGCCGCCTCGGCGTCCCGTGGGTGGGCCCCTACCGCGGCCTCGTCCCGCACGATCGTCAGGACTTCACCGTCCGGGAGCGGTTGCAGAACCACCGCAACGGGGAACTCGATACCGTCCTTCCGTCGCCCCCGGGCACTGGAGCGACGGCACGTCAACCGACCCTTCGGGTTTGCGCTGAGTTCCAACCGGTGCCTCGGGTGCCCAATTTGGGCTCCCTCGGGCACCAGTGCCTCAAGGGCCGAACCGAGCAGTTCACCGGGACCGTAGCCAAAAATCACTTCCGCGCCACGGTTCGCGAAGCCGATGGTGCCGTCCCGAGAGACGACAAGAACGCCTTCGTCCAGGGCATCGAGAACGAGGTCCGCGAGCGGCCGTTGGGCCGGCGCTGGCTGGGGCTTGGTATGTGGCATTGCGCAAACGAACCACCGTGAAAGGTCGCGGTCACCGGCAAAGTTTGAGTCGTGTGCGTGGAGGGGCTGCCGCGCGGGGTGAGCCTGCTGCGTTCGCTGTACTACCGCAAGTTGAATTTCAAGATACGAATTTAATCGGGCGAGCCTCGCTCCAAAACCCGCACCGAAGCTCGGGAATCACCGCCACAATACCGTGCCGCGAATCACGTCGCGCCGCGTCAAGGCAGGCCCGAACAATCGATCCCGGCCACCGATGCGAGCGCAATGAGATCCCCGAGGTGATCGCGCTCCAGTTTCTCACAAATGTGTGCCCGATGCGCTTCGACCGTTTTGATGCTCAAGCCCAGGCGCGTGGCGACCTGCTTGTTTGCCAACCCGCGGACCAACAACGAGAACACCTCGCGCTCGCGACCGGACAGCTTGCCGACGAGCGCCCGAGCGGCCTCTCGGTCCGCCCACCCCGCCAAGTTCGTCTGGTCGAACCGAATCGCTTCTTGGACGCGGTCGAGCAAGCGCTGGTGATCGACCGGTTTCTCGAAGAAGTCGAAGGCACCAACCCGCATGGCGCGCACCGCGAGCGGCACGGCAGCGTGCCCGGTGATGAGGATGACGGGCACGGGGCGCTCGCCCGCACGTATTCGTTCCAGTAACGCGAGGCCGCTTGAATCGGGCAGTCGCACATCGGCAACCACACACCCCGGACGCCCCTGTTCCGCACCCAAATAGGCAGACACCGACGCGAACTGGTGGACCTGGAGGCCAACCGAGGTCAGGAGCCACGACAAAGAACGGCAGACATCGGGGTCGTCATCCAAGACACACACGGTACTGTTTTTTGTCGGGGGGGGCGCTGGTAGCGAAGAGCGATCAAACGGCATCGGCCCCCCGAACCATATATATTAAAGAAGATCCCGTCGGGACTTTGCGAAACCGAAAGATTTTCGGTTGCTTTTTACTACGGCGGCACGGAATTATACACCGATTGAAGAACGCATCAAGAGCGGGTTGACAAGAACACCACCAAGTGGCGTCTTACGCCATTCGCCAACTCCTCACAGACACCTTGCCAG
>DASWYH010000924.1:0-7343 GCA_036405095.1 Gemmata sp.
CGAAAACCGTCAGCAATGAACCCGCAATAAGGGATGCCGAGTTCGTCGAGGCGCTGGGCGATGCGCCGGAGCGTTTGTTGGACCGCGCTTCCCTCTTCGAAGTGCATGCTGCCCTCCCGAAGGGCCCACGCGAAATCGCGCTTGAGCCGCTGCTCGTAAGGAACGACGGTTTCCATCGGCTCACGTCTCGTAGGTCATGCGGCCGTGCCGGGTGGCCCGGCTGATCCGGTCGCTCGCGTACAGGCCCGCCAGCACGAACTCCGCGCAGCTCGCGCGGACCGCGTCGCTCGCGCCGGCGTTCACCTCGAATGCCTTCTCCCATGCCTTCGGCACGCGCTTCAGCCGCTTCGCGTACTCCGCCGAGGGGAGCATGTCGCCGACCTCGATCTTCACGCCCTTCGAGAACACGTCCGAGATCTCGTCCAGCCCGTGCTTATCGACGTACTCCTCGAACACGGTGCGGATCGCATCGGCGATGATCGCTTCCAGCACCTGGCGCTCGCCCATCTGGTGCGAACCCATCAGGTCGAGTTCCAGCTTCCCGAGCGACGAGGTCGGGAGGTGCCCCAGGTCGCTGATGCGGGGCACCGCCGGGGCCTCGCCGAGCTTCACCCCGCGGTGTCGCGCGCTCGCGATCATGGTGCGATAGTTCGCGATGCTGAACCGCGCGCTCACGCCGCTCGCGTGGTCCACGTACTTCGACTTCCGCGCCGAGATGCTGATCTGCTCCACGATCTCCTTCATGAAGTACGGCACGAACACCGGGAACGGGCCGCCGGTGTCGAGCCCGGCTTCCTGCTCCATGATCTCGACGCCCGTCGCGCGCTCCCGCGGGTAGTGGGTCTGGATCAGCGACCCGATGCGGTCCTTCAACTGCGGGATCACCTTCCCGGAGCGGTTGAACGTGCTCGGGTTCGCCGAGAACAGGATCAGCACGTCGAGGTCGAACTGGATGGGATACCCGCGGATCTGAACGTCGCGCTCTTCGAGGATGTTGAACAGCCCGACCTGGATGAGTTCGTCGAGTTCGGGGATCTCGTTCATCGCGAAGAGCCCGCGGTGCATGCGCGGGATCAGCCCGAAGTGCAGCGCGTCTTCCGCGGACATGCTCGTCCCCATTGCGAGCTTCGCGGGGTCGATCTCGCCGATCACGTCGGCGAACTTCGTACCCGGTGCGAGCCGCTCGGCGTAGCGCTCCGCCGCGGGCCACCACGCGACGCGGACCTGATCCTCGGGGGTGTTCAGGATGTGCTCTTTCGCCGCGCGCGTGATCGGGCGGAACGGGTCCTCGTGGATCGGGCTGCCGGGCAGGTCGAGGTAGGGGACGAAGGGGTCCAGGAACCGCACGAGCGCGCGCATGAGGCGCGATTTCGCTTGCCCCTTCTCGCCGAGGAACAGCATGTCGTGCCCGGCCAGCACCGCGATGCTGATCTCAGGGACGACCGTGTCTTCGTACCCCACGATGCCGGGGAACAACGGCTCGCCGCTTTGCAGTATTCTGAGGTAGTTGTCGCGCAGCTCGTGTTTGACGGACTTCGATTGCCAGCCGCTCTCGCGGAGTTCCTTCAGGGTGCCGGGCCGGGGTGCGTTCATCGGGGTGTCCTGTGCGCGAGTGCGGTACGCGGCATTTTACCCAGCCAACCCACCGCGACCAAACGCGGGTTCGTGGTAAGATGCCGGAACTCAAGGGAGGGCCGCAAATGCCGCTGCACGATCACTTCCGCCCGCCGGGAAGCCGGTTGCCCTGGCGCCCGCTTCATAGCGGGTGGCTTGGTCACCTCGCCGAGCGAATTAACTCGTACCTGCCCGAAGGGTATCTCGCCCTCGACACGATGAGCATCGACGGCGGGCTGGAAGTGGATGTTGCGATCGAGGAGGAACTCGACCCCGAACCGGGCGCCGACGAACCGAACGCCGGCGGGGGAACGGTGGTCGCAACCACGCGGGCCGTATACACGCCCCCGCCGGCGACCGACACGGCGCATTACCAGTTCCCGGACGTAATCGAACTGCGCGTCACCTCCGAACGGGAAGGGCGGTTGGTCGGCGCGGTGGAACTGGTCAGCCCCGGAAACAAGGACCGGGGCGCGAAGCGCGACATGTTCCTCGCCAAGTGCCTTGACTACCTCGCCGGGGGGGCATGCGTTGTCATTGTGGATGTTGTCACCCCGCGGCGCGCGAACCTGCACAACGAGATCGTCGAGCGCCTCGGCGGTCCGGACTCGCTGGTGTTGCCCGAAGAAACGAACTTGTACGCCGCGACCTACCGGCCGATCGTGCGCAAGAGGAAGTTCGACATCGACGTGTGGGTGAACCCGCTGAGCGTTGGTGCGGAACTGCCGACGATGCCGCTCCGGGTGGTTGCGGGGCTGTTCGTCCCGGTGGAACTCGAAACCGCGTATGCCGCCGCGTGTCGCGGCCGGAAGTTCGACGTATGACCGAACCGCTTGTGACGGACCCCGACCGGGTTGCGAGCGCGGCGCCCGAGGTGTTCGCTCGGGTCTGGCGCACCTCACTGGGGCAACCCGGGTTCGCGGTGTTGCGCTTCGCGCGCGACGTGGGTTCGCACGAGCTGCGCCGCGCGATGGTGGATCTGGTTGAGGCTTTTCCCATTGCATTCGTGCCCGAGCGGTTCGGGCGGTTCGATCAGCAGGTCAGCTCGAAGTTCCACCGTGACGGGGCGCCGCCCGCGTCCCTTCTCGTTTTGGGCTACGAACCGACGCGGGTGCGGAGCCGCTTTTGGGTCGCGGACGGGTCCGCGGCGGCCTTTCGCGCCGGGCTCGCGCTCGGGGCGTACCTGAAGGCACACAATCCGATGGTTCCGGCGGGCGAAGCGGCCCTTGCGCCGTTCGTCACGGAGCTGAACTTGCCGCACGGCGAGGCGTTCGTGATCGTGGTGAACAACAGCCAACTGCCGCACGAGGACGGGAACCCGCTCGGACTGCTGCACAAGGCGGTGATCGAATCGCCCGACCCGAACGGCACCCGGGTCATCAACTCGGTCGGCTTCACGCCGCGCGCCGATGGCGCCACGGGTCTGCCCGGTGCGGACCGCACACACTTTCTTACGCGCGCCGACCTCGACTGACGCGACCCGACACATCGGACCCCGGCCAAATTAGCGGGTTGCGATCCCGGGTCGATGGGTTACCATCGAATCCGGTAGTTCCAAGTGGTCAGCCGTCGGTCGCCAGTTCGCAGAAAAGCGAGAAGAACGCGCCGGGCTTTGAAGGATTCGCGGATTGCTCTTCTCTCTTACTGACCACTGATCACTGACCACTTGAAACGACTGTCCCCGTTCCGCGCGGAGTTGAACCATCCCCATCGCCCCCACCCTCACTCCCACCCCTCGGAGGATGCGCTCATGCCGTTCGCTGCCGTTCGCCCATTCCGCCTCCGGTCCCTCCTGGCCCTCGCTCTCGGTCTGCTCGCTGCGCCCCTCGCCGTTGCACAACAAGCGAGTTATCCCGCCCCGCTGCTAAAAGCCGTTACTCCGCCCGGCGGGCGAGCCGGCACCACGGTCGAAGTGACCCTTGTCGGTGACGACATCGACGAGACGACCGCCCTGCACTTCAGCGATCCGGGCCTCAAGGCGGAGCGCCTCCCGGACCCGCCAGCGGACCCGAAGCAGAAGAACCCGCCCCCGCCGCCGATCCGGTTCAAAATCACCATCCCGGCGAACGCCCCGCACGGCATCCACGACGTGCGCGCCGTCGGCAAGTGGGGCATCAGCAACCCGCGGGCGTTCGTCGTCGGCGGGTTGCCGGAGGTGAGTGCGAAGGAGCCCAACAGCGACGTGCCCGACGCCCAGCGGATCGAGATCGGCACCACCGCGAACGGCACGATCGCGAACAAGACCGATGTGGACTACTTCACGTTCGCGGGCAAGAAAGGGCAGGGGGTGGTGATCCATTGTGCGGCTTCGACCATCGACAGCCGCCTCTCGGCTGATCTCCGCCTGTTCAGCCGTGACGGGAGCGAACTG
Source organism: Gemmata sp. (assembly GCA_036405095.1). Taxonomy (GTDB): domain Bacteria; phylum Planctomycetota; class Planctomycetia; order Gemmatales; family Gemmataceae; genus Gemmata. The sequence goes on from DASWYH010000924.1 coordinate 3,986, forward strand.
GCGGCCGGGAAGTTCTACCGCGACGGCGACGCCGTCATCAGCCGCACATTGCCGGACGACGGCGACTACCTCGTGCGGCTCTGCGATTTCGCCTACCAGGGCGGCGGACCCGAGAGTGTGTACCGGCTCACGGTTTCGGCCGGCCCGTGGATCGATGCGGCGTACCCGCCCGTCGTCACCGCGGGCAAGGCGAACGCGGTCACCCTGTACGGGCGGAACCTGCCCGGCGGCAAACCGGCCCCCGAGTTCCCCGGGCGCGACGCGCTCGGCGTGACGGTCACCCCGCCGGGGGAGCTGCCCGCGTTCCCGGGCCGGTTGCTCCCGCGGGTCGGTACCGTGTCGGGCTTCGGGCACCAGCTCGCCGGCTCCAACCCGGTGTGGCTCGCGCTGGCCGACGGGCCGCTCGTACTGGACAACGAGAGCAATGACACCCTGGAGACCGCGCAAGCGGTGCCGTTCCCGTGCGACGTGTGCGGGCGGTTCGAGAAGCGCGGCGACCGCGACCACTACGCGCTCACCGCCAAGAAAGGTGATGTGATCGTGGTCGAGGGCTTCGCGGACCGGTTGCGCGCGCCCGTCGATCTGTACTTCACCATGCGCCGCAGCGACACCGGGCAGGTGCTCGGAGAGTACGACGCGCACCCGGACCTGCCCGCAACCGTCAACCGCTTCTTCACCTACTCGGACGACCCCCTGGCGCGGCTCACCGTGCCCGCCGATGGCACCTACGACATCATGGTCGGGAACCGCAACAACGCGCGCCCGGGGCCGCGGGACGTGTACTGGCTCAACGTCCGGCGCGAGCGCCCCGATTTTCACCTCGTCGTCGTCGGGAACCACGAGAGCGGCGCGGGGCTGACGCTCCACCGCGGCGCGTCCCAGGCGGTTCAGGTGGTCTGCTTCCGCCAGGACGGGTTCGATGGCGAAATCACCCTCACCGCAGAAGCGCTCCCGCCGGGCGTCACCTGTCGGCCGCAGGTGCTCGGGCCGAAACTCAAGGAAGGCGCCGTCGTACTGACGGTCGCCTCGAACGCCGCGGACGCCGCCGGCGCGTTCACCATCACGGGTGCGGCCACGATCGACGGGAAGAAGGTCACCCGGACCGCGAGCGCCGGGTGCCTGGTGTTCCCGGCGCAACAGAACCAACCCGCAGTGAGCCGGCTCGCGCGCTCGCTGTGCCTGGCCGTGCGCGCCCCCGGGCCGTTCCGGATCAGCGCACCGGACAAGCCGCTCGCGATCCCCGTGGGCGGGACGAGCACCGTCAAAGTGAAGGTGGAAAAGCAAGACCCGGGGTTCAAAGGCCCGGTCGCGTTCGACCTGATCGCGGCCCCGGCGCAATCGAACGGCAAGCTCATCAACTTCGGCAAGGTGAACGTCGCGCCGGACAAGGACGGCGATCTGCGGGTTCAGATCCCTTCGAATGCGCCGCCGGGGCAGTATAGTCTCGTATTTCGCGGCAACGGGAAGTTCACGCTGGACGATCCCAAAACCAAGAAGAAGCGGAACACGCAGTACGTGACGGTGTCGGCCCCGATCGCCGTGACGGTGTTCGATTCCGCGTGCGACCTCGCAATCGGAGACGATCCGTTTGCGCTCAAACCGGGCGGCGAGGTTACGGTGCCCGTGAAGGTCAAGCGGTTACACGGGTACGCAGGGGCGTACACTCTGGAACTGGTGCCTTCCGGGGGCACCGGCGTATCGGCCGCCAACGTGACCATCCCGGCCGGTGCGAACGAGGCGAAATTGGTGCTGAAGGCCGCCGCGAGCGCCAAGGCCAACAAAAACATGAAGTTCACCGTGCGCGCGACGGCGAAGATCGACGACTCGACTCTGCGCACCGAAACGGCGCTGCTCGTCTCGCTCGATGCTCAGGCGCCCGCCGGCGGGGGAACGGGCCAAGTGAAGGCGGTTGAGTTGCTCGCGCAGGCGGCGCCCGGCTGGCGCTACGTCGGTACGGTCGAGGGCGACGACTGGCGGAAGCCCGACTTCGACGACAAGGCGTGGAAGGAGGTGAAAGCCCCTCTCGGCAATGGCGAACCCGAGATCGCCACGCGCAAGGGGAGCGAGATCGCGGAGAAGGGGCAGCCGGTCTACTGTCGCCGGGCGTTCGAGGTGCCCGCCGACCTGTTGAAGCAAAAAGGGGTGGCGTTTCGGCTGAAGGTGGCGAGCGACAACAGCGCGGCCGTGTACCTGAACGGCAAGGCCGCGGACGAGGACTCCGGCGACCACGAGTTCAACTACTGGAACCGAAACGTGGTGCTCCCGGCGGCGCTGTTCAAGGAGGGGCGTAACGTGATTGCGGTTCGGGCGGACAACACCGCCGGGAGTTCGGACCTGTACTTCGATCTGGAGTTGGTGGCCGAAGTACCGCTACCCGACAAGAAGTAACGCGTGGTCGGGCAGGGCATAGTCTTCTTACCATTTGGACACAGTTCCGGAGCGGACTGTTCGGCCCCCTGTTCCTGGGGAAACGAACAGCCCGCTCCGGAGCTTTTTGGTTTCGGTGTCAGTACCGCAGGATGAAGTCCAACGTGAACCGGTAGCGGAACAGGTCCTTCGGCCCGGCGAGCGGGATTTCAAACGCGGCCCCGAACTGCGCGCTCTCGGTCAATTTCACGCGACCGCCCAGCGCGCCGGTCAGCAACCCGTGCTTCGCCTGCCCGCCGAAGTTGATCAGGTCGCGGCCCTCGCTCCCAATCGTGAGCGAGTTGCCGTTCGTGGTGTTCAGGAACCAGTTCAGTTCCGCCAGCGGGTAGAACCGGTGCGCGTTCATCACGTCGAAGTCCAAGTGCGCGGACAGCCAGTAGTAATCGGTCCGCTCGTTGTTCGTGCTGAACGAGTACCCTGTCGCGATGATGCTGTGGAAGCTCCCGAGCCGGAAGTCGCGCAAGAAGTTCTGCCCGTAGGTCACGTAGGGCACCAGGGACAGCGACCCTGTGTTCTGGAACGCGCCCGACGAGCCGACCGGTAACTGGAACTGTAACCCGCCCGCGACGAGCGCGCCGTTCTCTTCCCCGCGGTAGAACGTGTACTTCGGACCGAGCCACAGCTCCGCGAACCCGGTCTCGTCCCCGTACCGCGACGCGTTCCCGGTGTTGAGCACGATCCCGCCGAACTTGTTGAACACAAGTGACCACCGGTCCGTGAACGCGATCCGCCCCTGGGTGCCGACGAACGACACGCTGCCCCCGTTGAAATCGCGCTGGTCGTTGGGGACCTTCTGGTAAATGAAAATGGGCCGCAGTTCGGTCAGCGAGCGCGGGTCCTCCGCGAGGAACGGGTTGCTGACCGGCGAGATGAACGTGTCGTACAGGTGGTCGCTGCGGAACCACCCGCCGTTCTGGTGCCCGAACACGCC
>DASWYH010000925.1:0-7719 GCA_036405095.1 Gemmata sp.
GGTAGATCGCCAGCAACTCCAACCCGCCGGCGCGCATCGCGCGGAACGCTTCGAACATCCCCCGTGCATCGGTCCGGTAATCGGTGGGGCTTTGTAACTCGTTTCGGATCGCGAACCGTACGCTCACCCTACCGACCCCATCGGAAATGATACCCGCGAGCAACCCGCAGCACTCCAGGGGGGCTTCGGTGCGGGCGTGCGCGATCACCTCATCAAGAAGCACATCCGGGATCGCGAGCGCGGTGAACGGCGGCATGAGAACGAACTCCGTGTGCAACCCCGGCCGCGTTCCGTAATCCTATCCGTTATCAGCTTCTGAGGAACCCCGATGACCACCGTTGCCGACCTGAAGGGCCAGACCGTTGCGTTCGCCGCGAGCGGCGGCCTCGATTCTTGCACCGTCACCAAATGGCTCACCGAGAACGGCGTGAAGGTCGTGTGCTTCACGGCCGACATCGCTCAGCCGGACGAGTCCAACTTCGACGAAATCGAAACGCGCATGCGGGCGTGCGGGGCCGCCGATTACGTCGCCATCCCGCTCCACGACATGATCGCGGAAAGCGGCCTGGAGGTCATCCAGTTCCAGGCCAAGTACGAAGGCAACTACTGGAACACCACCGGCATCGGGCGGCACGTCATCGTCGCCGGGATGATCCCCGAGATGAAGAAGCGCGGCGCCACCGTGTTGAGCCACGGGGCCACCGGGCGCGGCAACGATCAGGTGCGGTTCCAGCTCTGCACCAACATGCTGGCCCCCGAGGTCACGGTGTACGCCCCGTGGCGCGACCGCGAGTTCCTCAAGAAGTTCCCCGGCCGCTCGGAGATGATCGACTACTGCAACGGCCACAAGTTGCCGATCAAAGCGAGCAAGAACGCGCCCTACTCGACCGACGCGAACCTGCTCGGTTTAACGCACGAAGCGGGCAAGCTCGAACACCTTACCACCGAGCCCTGGTTCGTGACGCCCGGTATGGGCGTCCTGCCCAAGAACGCCCCCGACGCGCCCGAGAGCGTGACCGTCCGCTTCGAGAAGGGCCGACCGGTTGCGATCAACGGGACCGCGACCACCGCGTTCTCGGCGATTCAGACCGCGAACGCGCTCGGCGGCAAGCACGCGGTCGGGATCGCGACCCACCTCGTAGAGAACCGCTTCGTCGGGATCAAGAGCCGTGGCGTGTACGAGGCGCCCGGTATGGAGCTGCTCGGCACCGCTTACGCCTACCTGCTGCAACTGGTGCTGGACCGCCGCAGCCGCGAACTGTTCGACCAGCTCTCGCTGTTCGTCGCGAAGCAGATCTACCAGGGCTACGGGTTCGACCTCGCGACCCACATGGCGCGCTCGGCGCTGGCCCCGATCACGCAACTGGCCACGGGCACGATCACGCTGAAGCTGTACAAGGGCCGCGCGGAGTTCGAGGCCGCGGAAGACGTGCCGCACCAGATGTACTCCGAAGCGAACGCCAGCATGGAAGCGTTCGGCTCGTTCGATCACGCCGACAGCGAAGGGTTCCTGCGCGTGCTCCAGGTCAGCGCCCGCGCGCTGGCCGCGAACCACCAGGTGACGGCCCCCGCGTGGGCCGCGAAGTGACCCCGGCGCCCCCGCGCCGCTCCCACTGAACCGAACCGCTCGCGGAGTCCCGCCATGTCACGCACGTTCGCACTGGTTGCGCTGCTCGCGCTCGCCCCCCTCGCTGCCGCCCAGGGCACCAAGGAGGACTACGAGCGCGCCAACACCGTTTTCAAGTGGACCGCGGGCAAGGTCACGTCCGCGAAAGTGGTTCCGACCTGGACCCCGGACGGCGAGCGGTTCTGGTATCAGAACGCGAAAAAAGAGTTCGTGCTGGTCGATGTCGTCAAGGGCACGCGCGAGGTCGTCAGCGAAGACCAGTTGCCCAAAGGTGCCAGACCCGGACCGAAACCGAAAGCCCCCGAAGAGGTGGCCGACGACGACGATACCTTCGTGCGGGCCGCGCAACCGCGCCGCGGGGCGGAGTCGCCGGACGGGAAGTGGGCCGCGTTCACGAAAGATTCGAACGTCTGGCTCCGCGACACCAAGACCAGGGACGTGACGCAACTCAGCACCGACGGGAAGCCCGATGATTCCTACGGGCGCGTTTACTGGGCGCCCGACTCCAAGGCGCTCGTCGCACTCAAAACGAAGGCCGGCGGGGACCGCAAAGTCACGCTGGTCGAGTCGTCGCCGCGGAACCAGCTCCAGCCCCGGGCATCGACCTACGACTACCTCAAGCCGGGCGACCCGATCCCGCTCCCCAAGCCGCACCTGTTCGACGTTCTGGACAAGAAAGAGGTTCCGGTCCCGGACGAGCTGTTCCCGAACCCCTGGGCCATCGGCAACGAGCACTGGTCCCCGGACGGGAAGCGCTTCTACTTCACCTACAACCAGCGCGGGCACACGGTCGTGCGGTTGCTCGCGATCGACGCAGAAACCGGCAAAGTCTCCGCGGTGGTGAACGAAGAGTGCAAAACGTTCTTCGATTACGCGAACAAGCTCTACCTGCACTATCTCGACGACACGAACGAAGCGCTCTGGATGAGCGAGCGCGACGGCTGGAACCACCTGTACCTTGTCGATCTCGGAACCGGAAAGGTCCGCAACATCACGAAAGGCGAGTGGGTGGTCCGGGCCGTGGACCGCGTGGACGCGAAGGCCCGCGAGGTGTGGTTCCGGGCGCTGGGCGTCCACGCGGACCAGGACCCGTACCACGTCCACTTCTGCCGCATCAAGTTCGACGGCACCGGGCTGGTGAAGCTCACGGCGGGCGACGGCACGCACACCGTCGAGTACTCCCCGGACCGCAAGCACCTCATCGACACGTATTCGCGCGTCGATCTGCCGCCGGTGACCGAGTTGCGCCGAACGGCGGACGGCGAGAAGGTCTGCGATTTGGAGAGAGCGGACGCGGCGGCGCTGCTCAAAATGGGGTGGCAGTACCCGGAGCGCTTCACCGCAAAAGGTCGCGACGGCAAGACAGACATTTACGGTTACATCGTGCGCCCGAGCAACTTCGACCCCAAGAAGAAGTACCCCGTCATCGAGCACATTTACGCGGGACCGCACGACCACCACGTCCGGAAGACGTTCAGCCCGGCGCCCTACGAACAGCGGATGGCGGAACTCGGGTTCATCGTCGTGAAGATCGACGGGATGGGGACGAACTGGCGCAGCAAGGCGTTCCATGACGTGTGCTGGAAGAACCTCGGCGACAGCGGGTTTCCCGACCGCGTGCTCTGGATCAAGGCCGCGGCCGAGAAGCGCCCCGAAATGGACCTGTCGAAGGGTGTGGGCATCTTCGGCGGCTCCGCCGGCGGCCAGAGCAGCACGCGCGCGCTGCTCGCGTTCGGCGACTTCTACACCGTGGCGGTCAGCGACTGCGGGTGCCACGACAACCGCATGGACAAGATCTGGTGGAACGAGCTGTGGATGTCGTGGCCGGTCGGGCCGCACTACGCCGAGCAGTCGAACGTCACCCAGGCGCACAAGCTCAAGGGCAAACTGATGCTCGTGGTGGGCGAACTGGACCGCAACGTCGATCCGTCCAGCACGATGCAAGTGGCGAACGCGCTGATCCGCGCGGACAAGGATTTCGACCTGCTCGTGGTGCCGGGGGGCGGGCACGGGATCGCCGAATCGCCCTACGGCAGCCGCCGGCGGATGGACTTCTTCGTGCGGAACCTGCTGGGCGTCGAACCGCGCTCCAAGTAGCCATGTCGCACCCGTTCCAAACGCGGTCGGTGTCGTTCGTCGAACGCGGCGTTGTGTCCGCCGCGGCGCCGCCGGCACCCCGCGCGCTGCTGCCCGGGTCGTTCAACCCGCTCCACCACGGGCACACCGAACTCGCCGCGGTCGCGTCCGCGCGGCTCGGTGCCGACGTTCACTTCGAGCTGTCGGTTCAGAACGTTGACAAGCCCGAACTGCCGCCCGAAGAGGTCGAGCGCCGGGTGAAACAGTTCGCCGGGGTCGGGCCGGTGTGGGTCACACGGGCCGCGGCGTTCGAGACGAAAGCGGCCCTGTTCCCGGGGGCCGCGTTCGTGCTGGGCTGGGACACGGCGGTGCGCATCATCGACCCGAAGTACTACGGCGGTGACCCCGGCCGCGACCGCGCCTTGCGCGCGCTCCGGGATCGCGGGTGCCGGCTCGTGATCGGTGGGCGCCTCGACACCGGCCGCACGTTCCGCGTGTGGGAAACGCCCCCCGCACTGGCGGCGTTCGCGGACCTGTTCCTGCCGCTCACCGAAGCCGACTTCCGCGTCGATGTGTCGAGTACCGAACTGCGGCGCGGGTGAACCGGTCGGCCGCGATCCGGGGCTCAGCCGTTCAGTTCCACGGCCTCTTCCCAGTGCTGATAAAGCTGCGCCAGCGCGTCCTTCGACTTCTCCAGATCGGCCATCGTGTCGCGGAGCCGGTTCGCGTCCTTGTACACGTCGGGCGTCTGGAGCGCGGCTTCGAGGTCCGCAACCTTGGTCTCGGTCTTCGCGATGTCCGCCTCAATGTCCGGCACCTTCCGGTAAGGGAACTTGCGCTTCGGCTTGGCGGGCTTCGCGTCGCCGCTCGCGGGCGCCCCGGGCCGCGCTTTGGCGGGCGCGTCGGTCCCCCCGGACCTGCGCCCGGGGTTCGCCTTCTCGGCCTGCTCACGGGCCTGACGCAGTAGCTCGTACGTGTCGTAGTTGCCGTACACCACTTCCGTGGTGCCATCGGCGAACACGATCATCAGGTCCGCGACGCGGTTCAAGAAGTACCGGTCGTGGCTCACCACGATGCACGTGCCCTCGTACGCTTTGAGCGCCTGTTCGAGCGAGTCGCAGGCCCAGATGTCGAGGTGGTTCGTCGGCTCGTCCAGGATCAGCAGGTTCGCGCCGTTGACCGTGAGCTTCGCGAGGGCCGCCCGCGACCGCTCGCCCCCGGACAGCGACTTGATGGGGTGCTCGACGGTCTCGCCGTGGAGCCCGAAGCTCCCGAGCAGGTCGCGCATCTTCTGCTCGGTCTGCTGCGGGTCGTCGTCGGGCCACACGGCCCGGATGACGCTCTTTTCGGGGTCGAGGATCGCGAGGTGCTGGTCGAGGTAGCCGGGGAACACGAGGTGCCCGCGCTGGACGAGGCCGCTCGTGGGCGGCTCGTCGCCGAGCAGGATGCGCAGCAGGGTCGTCTTGCCGCACCCGTTCTCGCCCATGATCCCGAGGCGCTTGCCCCGCGGGAGGTCGAAGTTCAGGTTCTCGAACAGCGTCTTGTCGCCGAACCGTTTGGTCAGGTCCTCGGTGTGGAACACGGTGTCGCCGGACCGTGCCACCTCGCTGAACGCGATGTCCGGCCCGCTCACCTTCGTGGGCTTTTCGAGCCGCTCCAGTTTGTCGAGCGTCTTCACCCGCGACTGCGCCTGTTTCGCGAGCTGCCCGTAGTGCGCCCGGCGGATGTACTCCTCCTGCTTCTCGATGTACTCCTTCTGCGCCTCGAACTCCTTCAGCTCGCGCTCGTACTTCTCGTCGCGGAGCCGCACGTACTGCTTGAAGCTCCCCGGGAAGCTCGTGATCTTGCGGTTGTGCAGCTCGAACGTTTTGTTCGTGACCTTGTCGAGGAAGTACCGGTCGTGGCTCACCACCAGCATCCCCTCGGGCTGCTGCGCGAGGTAGTTTTCGAGCCACCGCGTGGTGTTAATGTCGAGGTGGTTGCTCGGCTCGTCGAGCAGCATCACGTCGGGCGCGGAGAGCAGCAGCTTCGCGAGCAGGAGCCGCCGCTGCTGCCCGCCCGAGAACGTGTTCGCGTCGCGCTGGAGGTCGGCGGGCTTGAACCCCAGCCCGGCGAGGACCCCTTCGACCTTGTGGTCGAGTTCGAACGCGTCGTGGTGGCGGAGCAGCTCCGAGAGCCGGTCGAACGTCGCGCTGAGCTGCTTGCGCTGGAACTCGTCGGTCGCGGCGGCGAGCTCCTCGGCGACCCGCTCGAACGCGCGCTGGGTCGCGAGCAGCTCGTCAAACGCGCTCTTGGCTTCTTCGAAGACGGTGCGCCCGGCCGGGAACTCGGCCACCTGCTGGAGCAGCCCGAGGCGCGCCCCGGCGTGGAGCGTGACCTTCCCGGAGTCGGGCTCGTCGAGGCCCGCGAGGACCCGCAGGAGCGTGGTTTTGCCGGCGCCGTTCGGCCCGACGAACCCGACCCGCTCGCCCGCGTGGATCTCGAACTCCACGTCCTCGAACAGCGGGGTGGCGCCGTAGCCCCGGGAGATGTTCGTGCAAGAAAGGAGCAGCATGCGTAGATCCCAAAGAACCTAACCCCCCGGCCCCCTTCCCTTCAGGGAAGGGGGGGAACGCGCGCGTTGCCTCTTGCGCGTTCGCAACTCGAATTCAGTAGTTTCAAGTGGTCAGTCCTCAGTGATCAGCGAGGCGAACAGACGAGAAGCAAACACCGGGACCGGAAATGCCCACGGACCCGGCTTCACTCCCCACTGACCACGGAATACTGACCACTTGAAACTACTGGAATTGGTTCAAAAACCGTTACGCACACAGGTCGCGTCGGGACCACACGCACCAGGCACCACCCCTTCCCTTTAGGGAGGGGGCCGGGGGGTAGGTGCTCGCTCAGCTTAGCAGAATCCGCAGCAGCTCGGGGTGAACGCCCGGGTTGCCCGCGATCAGGTCCGGGCGGTACGGGTCGAACGGGGCGCCGTCGGTGGTGCTGAGCACGCCGCCGGCCTCGGCGATGAGGGCCGCGCCCGCCATCACGTCCCACGGGTAGTTGTCGTAGGCCCAGTACCCGTCGAACCGGCCGACGGCCACGTACGCCATGCTCAGCGCGGTCGAGCCGTTGCGCCGCAGCGACTGCGCGTGCTCGGTGAGCTTCTTCCAGGCTTCGAGGTTCCGCAACTGCTTCTGGTAGTTCGCCGGGAACCCGGTGCTCAGCATCCCGTCGAACACCCCCGGCACCGTGCTCACGCGGATGGGGGCGCCGTTGAGGAACGCGCCGAGCCCGTGCGCGGCGCTGAACAGCTCGTTCTGCCGCGGGTCGAAGATCACCCCCGCGATCGCCCGGCCCTGGTACCACAGCCCGATGGACACGCAGTACGCGGGCACGTCGTGGACGTAGTTGGCGGTGCCGTCGAGCGGGTCCACGACCCACGCCGGGGGCGCGCCCGCGGGCGGGCGCACCTCCTCGGGCGACTTCCCGACGGACTCCTCTTCCCCAATAAAGAGGTGCCCGGGGAAGCGCCCCAGGAGCACGTCCTTGATGATCTTCTGGGACGCGGTGTCCGCGTCGGTGACGAGGTCCGCGCGGGCCTTTTCCTTGACGGAGAACTTGGTTCTCCAGCGCTCGAGTTCCGCGCCGCCCTGGCGTGCGGCGTCGATCGCGACGGCGAGGTACTCGCGCAGTTCAGCAGGTTCGGTGCTCATGCCGGAAATGATACGGAACCCACCCGCGGCGGCCCTCACTTCGCGCCGGCCTTCGTGGCCGCTTCCGGGTCGATTGCCGCCAGCGCGGTGCGGGCCGCGGACCGGAGCGCGTGGTCCCGGTGGTGAACCAGCTTCACCAGTTCGGCAACGGCGTCCTTCGCATCGGGGCCGATGCGCCCGAGGGCGCGGGCCGCCATGTACCGCTCGTTGTCGCCCCCGGTGCCTTCGAGGTTCGATTCCTCCAGCGCGCGGACGAGAAGGGGCACCGCACGGGCGTCCTTGTTGACGAGCCACACCGCTTCGGCCGCGGTGATGCGCACC
>DASWYH010000926.1:0-2603 GCA_036405095.1 Gemmata sp.
AAACGATCTCGCCGTTCATGCCGCGTCTCCTGCGCGGTTGAGTAAGAAAACGCGACAGTGGTCAGCGCACTGAAGATAACCGCTGCGGATCGACCAAACCGCCAGAAAACACTCCCACGTCCCCAAGAATCGCGGAGAACCAAGATTTATTGCGCCACCTGGGCGGCACTGCTCGCCGTTCAGGCGTTCAACAGCGCGCACGGGCACCCGATCGAAACGGTCGCGTTCCCGGCAATGGGCACCGGGTTCGGAGGGGTGCCGTTCGACGAGGCCGCGCGGCAAATGGCCGCAGCGTGGCGGAGCTACCTCGAACCGCCGCACCGTTTGGATTGGGATTTCGTCGTCGAGCGGCACCGGGCGATCAGTTACGACGGCTCGCGACAAGTGGTGCGGTGAGTGGTTTTGGTGCCTCTCGCCGAGGTGATTCGGGGAGCGATCAAAAGCGGCGCGCCGGAGGCGCCCTCGCAATACAGAACCCCCGGCGGTATACTGGCCGCATGTCCACACCATTTTACAAGCAGGCGCGGAAGCACCTCTCGGGGGCATGCCCCGTGATGAAGGACTTGATCGCCCGGGTCGGACCGTGTCGGCTCGTACCGCGGGGCGACGATCCGTTCACGCTGCTGGTCCGGTGCGTGATCGGGCAACAGATCTCGACGAAAGCCGCGGAATCGATTTACAACCGGCTGGTGTCCGCGCTGGACCCGTCGCCGGGAGGCGCGCCCGCGGTCCCGCTGGCGCAACTCGCGGCGTTCACGGAGGCGCAGTACAAGGCGTGCGGGATATCGGGTCCGAAGCAGCGTGCCCTGCGCGCGGTCATCGAACACGTTCAGACCAACCCGGATCTGTTGTCGAACATTCCGAACTTCGACGACGACACGATTCGCGACCAGCTCACGATCATCAAGGGTATCGGGCCGTGGACTGTGGACATGTACCTGCTGTTCGGACTGGGGCGCCCGGACGTGCTCTCGGTGGGCGACTACGGCATCAAGGTGGCCGTCAAGAACCTCTTCCGGTTGCGCAAACTCCCCGACCCAGCGAAGCTCACGAAGGTCGCGAAGCCCTGGCAACCGTACCGCAGTGTTGCACTTTGGTATCTGTGGCGCAGCCTCGATGTCGCCAAGGAGAAAGAAGCCGAGTAGGCCACGAAACCGGACTCTCCCCAGGGACGCCGCGCCGGGGTTCGCTCCGTCCTACTTCCATCGGTCTTTGTTCACTTCGCTTCGGGGTACACGTCGGGTAGGGCGTTGCGGCGCAGTTGCGCTGCGGCCTCCTTCTTGGCCTTCGGCGATTCCTCGTTTTCCAACTTCTCCAGTTCGGCGCCGAACTTGACCACGTACTTCAGGTTCGCAATCGCGACCGTGTCGTTCGGGAGCAGCGCGGCCCGGCGCACGCGCTGACCGTTGACGCGCGTGCCGTTGGTGCTGCCCAGGTCGCGGAGCAGCAGCAACCCGTCCGTCTTCACGACGACGCAGTGCAGTTTCGAGACGCTCTTGTGGTCGAGGCGCGTGTCGCAGTCCTCGTCCCGACCGAAGAGCGTCATGTCTTTCAGCAGGTCGATGGACGGGCCGCCGTCGGCGGACACCAACCGGGCGCGCATAGCGGGTCACCCTGGCGGTTCGGGGCATTTAGTGTGCATTCTCGCGTGCAACCGGCGCCGACACAAGGGACTCCGCGCCGGCAAAATTTGCGACCCGCCCCCCGCCCCGGCACAGCCGGATGGGCGGCACACCGATTGCACGTCGGTTGCGCTCCTTCGCCCCAGATTGTAGCACGAGGAGCCAACAAATGAACACCTCGCCTTTTCCCGCCCCGCCCGGACCGGACGTTCCGACCCAACCGCACCCGTCCCCGCGCCCCAGCGAACCGGGGCCGACCGCGCCCCCGGATGTGAGCCCACCGCAACCGGGGCGCGCGCCCGAGAACCCGGCCCTACCGTACCCGGTGAACCCGCCCGCGCCCGAACCGGCCCCGACCGTCCCGCCGACGTGGGGGTGAGACGCCGAAGTGCCCAGATTTTGCGATACCGTTCGTGCCCACCGTGAGTTAGAATTTTCGTGACGCCTCTCCCGCGGGTTCCGCTCGAATCCCGTGCGACTACGTTGAGTATCGAGCCGTGGGCGCTGGGTCGCTTGCGGCGGGTCTCAAGATAGGATTTCGCTCATGGTGATGCGAAACGGGAACGACGGCGCCGATGCGCACCGGTGGTGGGACGACCTGCCCCCGCGGGTCCGCACGCGCATCTCGCACCCGCCCGCGCCGGCGGCGCAACCGAGCGACGCCCCGCCCCCGGAGAGCGCCCTGGCCCCGTCCAGATCGCTGTTCGCGCCGGGGGAACTGGCCCGCGATCTATCGCGGCTCGCGGTGCTGTTTTTCGTGATCGCCATCGCGAACATGCTGTTCCTGCTCCTCGCCCTCTCGTTCCTCTACAGCCACTGAGCTTCGGAGGCAGACCGAAAATGCTTCGCACCTGTGTTGCCGCGTTCGTGCTGCTGGCCGCGCCGGTCGTGGCCATGACGGCGCGTGCGCGCGCCCTCGCGGGACGGTTCGACTGGGATCGGTCCGACCGGGTGCGGCTGGCCTGCCTTGCACTGGCAACC
>DASWYH010000927.1:0-3743 GCA_036405095.1 Gemmata sp.
GGCGCTGATCGGTTCGGCTATGGTCACGTCCCCCTGGATCCCCAGGGTCGCCCCGTTCGTGACCGTCGTCGCGCCGGCCGCGGTGCCGAGCGCGGCGGCGCTGGCCGCCACCAGCGTGCCCGTGGAAATCGTGGTTGCGCCGGTGTACGTGTTGGCCCCCGAGAGGGCCAGCGTCCCGGCCCCGGTCTTGGTCAGCCCGAAGCCCGAGCCGGCGATTACCCCCGAGAGGGTGAGCGTGCCACCGGTGGCGACACCGACCGCTTCGGACGCCGTCAGGGTGGTATCGAGACCGAAAGCGGACGTGCCGGAGGTGTAGGTGGCCGAGATCCCGTCGGTCAGCGTGATGGCGTTGCCCGTAACGGTGTACCCGGCGCCGCCGAACGTGACCGAACGGAAGCTCTTGCCCGACAGATCGTTGGTGTTGGTCAGCCGGGCAGCGCCGGCGGCGAACACGAGATCCTCCCCACCCGCGGGGGCCGCGTTGGTGTCCCAGTTGGCGGCCGTGCTCCAGAAGCTGTCCCCGCCGAGTCCGGTCCAGGTGGAGGTGACGGCGGTAACGGTCAGCGTCACGTCGTTGCCGTCGCCGCCGACGTAGCTGACAACCAGTGTCACGTTGCCGGTGATCAGCGTCGCGCCCTCGCTCAACCCCGTGAAGGTGCCGGTCACCGCGTCGTTGCTGTCGTTGTCGATGATCGTGAACGTGTCGCCGATGGCGGGGCCGTAGCCCAGTGTTAGCGCGAGCGTCGCATCGGACAGGTTCACCGCGCCGGTCACGGCGGCCTGATCGTACTGGGTGCCGGCGGTCGTGCCGGTGAGTTCGGCGGTGAAGGTCCCCCCACTCTGGAACGCGAGGTCGCCCGTGGAGAGGATGCCAGGCGAGTTGCCGGGGGCCAGTGTGCCGATGCTCGAAATGTTCACGGCGGGAAGCGTACCCGAGCCGCCCAGTACGCCGTCGACGTTGACGGTGTTGCTGGTGGCGAGCGACCCGTTGACGAGCAGGGTGCCGTTATCGACGTTCACGTTCCCGGTGTTCGTGTTCGTGCCCGTGAGGACCAGCGTGCCGGTGCCGTTCTTGTCGAAGTCCAGCGAACCGCTGATGGCGCCGGCCGCCGTCAGCGTCGTCCCGCCGGCGACGTCGAAGGCCACGTTATTGCCCCCGGTGATCCCGATGTCACCTTGGATGGTGTTGTCGCCCGAGAGGCTATTGATCTTGCTCCGGTTGGTGACGGGGACGCCGTTGAGGGTGATCGTGTTGGCCAGCGTGATCCCGCCGCTCAGGTCCAGCGACCCGCCGTTGCCGACCGTCACCGCCCCCGTGCCCAGCGCCGCGCCGTTGCTGAGCGCCAGCGTGCCGGCGCTGACCGTTGCCCCACCGTCGAACGTGTTAGCCGCCGCGAGCGTCACCACGCCCGACCGCACTTTCGTAATTGCGAAACTGCTCGCCTGATCGTCGATCCCGCCGGAGATCGTCATCGGTGCCGTGGACTCGGCGCCGATGAAGCTGTTGCCGGCCAGTGTGATCGAACCGGTCAGTGTATTCGTCCCGCTGCTGCTCCACAGCGCCCCCAGGTTCCCGACCCCGTTACCGGTGATCGTCATCGGTTCGGCGGCGAAGGACAGGCTGCCCTGGAAACCGAGGGTGGCTCCCGAGGCGACGGTCGTGCCCGCGGTCGTTGCCCCCAGCGCGTTCGCGTGGCCCACGATCACGCCGCCCGTGCTCACCGTGGTCGTGCCGTCGTACGTGTTGTCCCCGGAGAGGGCCATCGCACTGCCGCCGCCGGCTTTGATGATCCCGGCGCCCGTCCCGCTGATGGATGCCGAGACCGTCAGGTCCGTACCTGCTGACCCGTCGGCAACCGTGAAGGTGCGGGTCGCCCCGCCGAGGTCCAGGTTGCCCGAAATGAAGGAGGTGGTGCTGGAGGCGTTGGTCGTGACGTTGCCGCCCAGGGTGAGCGTCCCGCTGCCGGTGGCGACGGTCGCCCCGGTCAGGTCCAGGGTGCCGATGGTGTCGCTGAAGTTGTTCAGGTTGAGGGTCGCGCCCGAGGCTTCGGTGATGTTGGAGCCGTCGGCGATCTGGTCCGACTGGGTGAGCTGGACCGTTGAGCCCGTGCCGATCGACAGATCCCCGGGGACCGCCGTCGCCGCGGTCTTGTCCAGGACGAGCGTTCCCGTGGCCAGAACGGTCGCACCCGTATACGTGTTGCTCCCGCTGCCAGACAGTTGCAGCGTTCCGCCGCCCGACACCGTAAGGCCGGACGCACCCGAGATCGCCCCACTCAAGTCGAGCGTGCCGCCCGACGACACAACCACGTCACCGCCGCCGAGGACCGTGTCGAGTTGGAGGCTCGACAAACCCAAGGAGTAGGTGGCGAACACGTCGTCGCTCAGATCGACGGAGTTGCCCACGATTGTGTAGCCCGCGCTCTGGATCGTGATCGAGGCGAAGTTCGTGCCCGCGGCGAAGTCGTTGAGCGCGGTCACCGGCGCACCGAGATCGGCAAACACGAGATCGTCGCCGGCCGTCGGGGCCACCCCCCCCCAGTTCGCGGCGGTCGTCCAGTTGTTGTCGCCGCCGCCGCCGGTCCACGTCACGATGCTCGGTGTGACGCGGTCCTCAAGGCACGCCAGTGACAGCCGCGCGTGGATCCGGCGGGCGTTCCGGTTGGGGCGAGGTGCAACACGGAGGCGCTGAAGGACGTTATCAATCCACTTCATCTGAGTTACCACATTTTGGCGTGTCCCCAGCACCACCAACGCCACCGGACGGCGGTTCGGATGACTGGGGAGGGGAGACTTCAACCCGGAGTCTGCACGGACCGTAGGTCATGCCACGCCTGATGAAGCGTGGGAAAAGTGTTAATACTTGTGAACACGGGCAAAGAAACGGCAACATTGCAACCGCACGCGAAGAATCAGGCCCGCGCATAACAGTGCGCGGCCCGGGAAATTAGCACGCCCGGCGCGGGCACAGGAGCGCCGGAGCCGGGCGTGTTGTTCTGATGTGGGAAACGATATATAAGGCAGAAGTGCAGGTTTTTACCGGAGCTTGGCCCCGGGGCCTCACACCAGTGCGGCCCGCGTGCGCTTCACCAGGGGCGAATCGGGCGCGCCCGAGCCCTTCAGCCAGAACACACTCGCGGCCAGGAACCGGTTGCGCCACCCCGGCGCGATGAGCGCTGCGTCCTCCATTACTGCCGAGCTGAACTTGTAATCGTGGGCGTCGGTGCCCTTCAGGAAGATCAGCCGCCGGCCCTCGTCGATCAGCTCCTTTGCGGCAGCCGGGGTGCGACTCAAGATCGCAAACGCCATTTGAGCCGCCGTCTCTCGTTTGCGCGACAGTTCTTCGTACACGTCGCGCACGCCCAACTTCCGGTTATCTTCGAGTGGGGGCAGTTCGTCGATCTTCGTTTCGCCGAGCTTCCCCCGCGACTTCATCGCATCTCGGAACATCGGCAGGAACGCTGCCGCTTGCAGTAACAGGTAGTGCCGCAGTGTGGCGTCGCCGGTTGTGCGAGCTGCGTAGTGCAATGCGTTCAGTGTGGTCAGCGTGTGCAGGCCGACGATGCCCGGCTGGCGCATCAGCAACTCACCGGCGCCGAGGAACAGCCCGTCCCAGATCGCGCGGGGCGCGGCACCGTTCCCGGCGAGCGCGGTGACCGAACCTGCGAGGTCGTCCGCGGAACCGGTGCGCAGTTCGGTCAGCACATCGGTTATTGTGGCGGTCGGGGGCTTCGCCGCATTCG
>DASWYH010000928.1:0-4590 GCA_036405095.1 Gemmata sp.
GCACCGGCGACACTTGGCACCTGAGCGCCGACGTGCGCGGGGCCGTGGAGTTCCGCGAGCTGAACCTGGCGCGCCCGTGGCCGGCGCTTCCGAAGATGGATCTGGTGTTCCTTCGGAACGTGATGATCTACTTCGCCCCCGACACGAGGACACAAATTCTCGGGAACCTCGCGCGCCTCCTGCGACCGGACGGGTACTTGCTCCTGGGAGCGGCCGAAACGGTGCTCAACCTGGGCGCACCGTTCGCGCGCGTGGACAACCTCAAGGGCGGGTTCCACCAACTCGTGAAGTGAGGCTCCGGCGACCGAACCGGTGCGCCTTAACTTCGTCAGGAATCGGTCGCCCTGGCTCCGGAATGGGGGATAGTTCCGCCTTCCACACCGGGTATAGTTTCCCTTCATGCCCTCCTCTTTCTCCGGTGTGCCGATGAAGCGATCCGTTCTGCCCCTTCTGCTTTGTGCCCTCGTGCCCTGCACCTCGCGTGCAGCAGACGCCGCCAAGATCGGGCCCTGGGACATGAAGGCCCTCGGTGCGGCCGGGGTCAAACCCGACTGGGGAAAAGACGTGGGGAAGGCCCGCGAGGTATACTACCCGGGAGAGCCGTTCAACGGGAAGCCTACCCGCGTGTTCGCCTACTACGCCAGGCCCGCGAAAGGCGACGGGCCGTTCCCGGCGGTGCTCTTGGTTCACGGCGGGGGCGGCAAAGCGTTTCAGGCGTGGGCGGAACACTGGGCCGCGCGCGGCTACTGCGCGCTCGCGATGGACCTCTCGGGCAACGGCCCGGATGGGCGCCTCGCGGACGGCGGCCCTGACCAGTCCGACAACACCAAGTTCCGCACGTTCGACGAAAAGACGGTCCGCGACATGTGGACCTATCATGCCATCGCCGCCGTCGTTCGCGGGCACAACCTCTTGCGCTCGCTTTCCGAAGTCGATAAGGACCGAATCGCAGTAACCGGCATCAGTTGGGGCGGCTACCTGACGTGCATCGTCGCGGGCATCGACGACCGCCTCAAAGCCGCGGTTCCCGTATACGGGTGCGGGTTCCTGCACGAAAACAGCGTTTGGAAGGAGGGCCGCTTCGACAAGTTCGACGCGGCCCTCCGCAAGCGCTGGGTGGAAGCGTTCGACCCGTCGAGGTACCTACCGAACGTGAAGTGCCCGATGCTGTTCCTGAATGGGACGAACGACTTCGCGTACCCGATGGACAGCTACCAGAAGTGCTACGAGTTGGTCAAAGGTCCGCGGACCGTTTCTGTGCGCGTCCGGCTCCCGCACGGTCACATTTGGACGTATGGGGAGGTCGATGCGTTTATCGACTCGCACCTCAAGAAGGGCGACCCGCTGCCCGAACTGGGGGCGATGACGCGGACCGGCGATACCGTCACCGCGAAGGTGACGAGCAAGGTGAAATTGAAGTCGGCTCAACTGCACTATGCAACCGCTGAAGGTCCGTGGCAGAAACGCGTCTGGAAGTCCGTGGGTGCCGAAATCAGGGACGGGGCGGTGTCCGCGAAACTGCCCGCGACGCGCCCGCTTGTGTACGAACTCGCGGTCACCGATGAGCGTGGGTTGGAGGTGACCGCCCCGCACGTGATCCTCGCGGCCGATGAGCCCGAAAAGAAGCCGTAACACTTTGCTCCGTCCGCCACTCGCTCGTAGCCGTGACGTAACAACGTCCCGTTCGATGAGACCGGGTGGGTTTTGAAGTAGTTGGCGCATGGCCTTTTGCGTTCCGGCGCCCTCGGCGCAGTGCTGAGTGCCCTTGGGGCCGGTCGCGCTCCACTTTTCTTCAGCAGTGAGCGGGGGAGCGAATCGGCGAACTCCCGGACCACGGGTAGCCTTTCAATTCCACGGGCGGCACGTCGGTTGCACCTCAAGCAATTCGTCGCGGCCCTCACATAGGTCGCGGGTTCGGCCGCCCCGTTACCGTCCATCCTAAAACGGAGACCAGCCATGTCCGATACCAAAGAGAAGCTGAAAGAAGTCGGTCAGCGCGTTGCCGACAACATTGCCAACGCCACGGATTGGGTGAAGGAAAAGACCGGCGTGGGTCCGGGACGGGCCGAAGGTTCGGACGCGGGCATCGAAGGCATCCGCCAGCACATGGATGTGATTGCTTCGTGCGGGAAGAAGATCGGCGTCGTTGACAAGGTCGAAGGCAGCACCATCAAGCTTACCAAAGACAGCTTCGGTGACGGCCAGCACCACTTCGTGCCGACCTCCATGGTCGCGAACGTGGACCGCCACGTGCATCTGAACCAGAACTCCGAAGAGGCCGCGAAGTGGTGCAGCACCGACGCCTCGTGCTGCGGGCTCAAGGGCTAATCGCCATTGGTACTGAGAACGCGACCGGCCCACCGCGACCCGAGCGCGGTGGGCCGGTCGCGCATCGGGCACCGAAAAGTGGGCGCTCGCGAGGATCCGTCCCCGCACCCAACCGGGCGATAAAGTGGACCCGGCACAGATCATCGTGTAAAAACGCAATGCGGTCACGGAACCACGCTCGACTCGTCGGGTCGGCCCCGCGACATGCGGGCGCGAGTTCACCGCACGGTCGTCAACACCCGAATGAGGTACGAACCAATGGCGAAGGGCAACAACTCGCAGAACAAAGAGAAAAAGAAGCCCAAGAAGGACGCAAAGGCGGGCACCACCAAGCCCATTACCCCCCCCAAGAAGAAGTAACCGCGCCCCCGGGTTACTCGTGGGGCGCACCCGTTTCGCCACTCCCGCGCACCTTACTTCCGCACGTGCTGTTTCAAGAACTCCACGATCCGTTCGGGTGCCCCGGCGGGAATGTTGTGTCCGCCGGGGTGGATGAACGTCACCACCGGCGGCCCGCTTTTCGACGTGTACTCCGTGCAGTTCTTGCCCGCCGGCTTCCCTTTCTCATCGCAGCCGTTCAGCTTCTTGAGTTGCTCAATCGTCTTCTCCTGCACCGCAAACGGCACGATCCTGTCCTGCTCGCCGGCAACGTGGAGCACCGGCACCGGCTTCTGGTTCTTGACGTCTCGCGCCGAAACCGCGCCGGCCACGGGCGCGACCGCGGCCAGCTTGTCGGGCCGGGCCGCGCACAACACGTAGGTGAAGAACCCACCGTTCGAGTGCCCGACCGAGTACACCCGCTTCTCGTCGATGCCGCCCTCGGCGACCAGGGATTTCAGCATCACGTCGAAGAACTCCAGGTCGCGGTCCTTCTGGTCGCCGACGAACTTTTGCCAGCCCGCCTTTTTGCCCTCCGGGTCGAGCCGCGGAACCGGAGTCGGTAAGCCCTGCGGGTACACGCAGACCGCCTCCGGCCAGTGCTTGTGGAGCGCGAACGTGCGCGCCGAGAACTCGGACCTTCCGCCGTGCCCGTGGAAGATGAACACCAGCGGCCGCTTCTCGGAACCCGACGCGGGTGCGTACACCAGCGCCTCACGGGTGACCTCGCCTACTTTCCAGGTTCGCGTTTTCAGCTTTTCGGCTTCGGCTTTCCCCCGGGCCGGCGGCTGACCCGGGGCCGAGCCCAAAACCGCGCCCCCGAGAGCGACGGCCCAACAAACGGCGCGCACAACAGACATGACGCACTCCCCACGTTCAAAAGCGATTCGTAACCCTCTGAACAACCCACAACCGGCGGGCCGGTTACAGTTCCGCGCGCATTCGCGCCGCCTGGACCGCGCCGGTAGGATGAACGACAACCGGCGGGAACGAGGCCATGCTGACCGATGAACAGCGCGAGTGGTTCGGCACGTGGGTGGTCGCGGTCGCCCCGCGCGCGCTCGCTTTCGCCCGGTCGCTCGTCCGCGACCCGGTTCGGGCCGACGACCTGGTGCAAGAGTGCTTCTACCGGCTACTGCGCAGGGCCAACGAGTACGATCTCGAACGCGACGGCGCGAAACTGCTGCTCAAGGCCATCTCGAACCTGTGCATCAACCAGGCGACGCGCGAAAAAGCCCTCCTGAACCTCGATTCGACAAGCGGCCCGGACGACGGGCCGATGATCCTGCCCGACCCGGCCGCGCTCAGACCCGAACTGATCGCACAATATCGGGAACTGGAAGCCGCCGTTCGCGAGGGGTTGCAAACGCTGCCCCCACTTCAGCGCGCGGCCGTTGAGTTGCGGGCGCTGGGAATGTCCAAAGAGGACATCGGTGAAGCGCTGGGGGTGTCCGCCACCAACGCGGGCGTTCTGGTCTACCGCGGGCGGCAGGCGCTGGCCCGCGTTCTGGCCCCAAGTGTCGAAGGTGAGCCCCCGCCGAAAAAGGTGTAACCCGTCCCGTGCTGGCGGGTTGTTCCGTTGTCCACCCCGCCGCGCACCGCGCGAGACCCTCTCATGCCGTCCACCAACCCGTTCCCCGAACCCGAACCCGGTATCGACGCGCTCGTGCGCGCCCAACTTGATGCCGAGGCCGCCCGCGCCGACGCCCGCGCGATGGCGGATCGCGTTCTCGCACAGCTCGCCGCAGCGTCCGAACCACAAACGAACCGCCCCCGCCGGGCGTGGGGCCGGCTCGCGTCACTCGCGGGCGTCGTGGGACTGGCCGCGGCGGTTCTGGTTGCGGCGTTCGTCCTCTCCGGCCCGCGCGAAGCAACCGCGACCCC
>DASWYH010000929.1:0-15419 GCA_036405095.1 Gemmata sp.
CCACCGGTTCGACCCGCCCATCATCCACCGCGACCTGAAGCCCCAAAACGTGCTGATGGCGGGCTCGGTGCCGCGGATCACCGACTTCGGCATCGGCGGCGCCGCCGTGGAGACCTCGCCGGACGCCGGGGCGCTGTCCGACGGGTCGGTGCGGTTGCCCTCGCTGCTCCGCGTTTCGGGCACCGGGCGCTACGCGAGCCCGGAACAGTTGCACGGGAGCCCGCCGAACACGCGCGACGACGTGTACGCTCTCGGCGTCATCGCCTACCAAATGGCGTTCGCGGACCTGAAGGTCGCCCCGGGCGCCGATGCGGCCGACGAACTCCGCGACCTCGGCGCGCCCGATGCGTTCCTGTCGCTGGTCGTGAAAAGCGTCTCGAACAAACCGGAGCGCCGACCGAAGGACGGGCGCGAGTGGGAGCAGATCATCGCGACCTGCCTCGCCGCGGCACCTGTCGGACCGGTACGGACCACACCGTTCAGCGCCTCGCACGCGCTCACAGCTTCCGCCGCGGTTCGTAACGAAGGACCGGCCGGCGCGGCACCGGAATCCGTGTCCGATTCGACCGTCACACATGCGGCGGTGGCGGTGGCGCTCCGGAAACTCGTCGTGAGCGTCCCGGGCGCGTGGTACTCCGCGGTCGGCGACACGAACGCGAAGTGGGTGAAGGTCGCCCAGACGCCCGCGGAAGTCGAAACGTTCGAGAACGAGGTGTATTTCCTGTCGGCCAGTTCCGCTGTGTGCGATCGCGACCTGGAAGGGCTGACCGCGCTCGACGGGGTCTCGGGGGTCGAACACCTGGACCTGGCCCACTGTGCTCAGGTGACCGATGTGGGCGTCGGCTACGCGGCAGCAGTCACCAGCTTGCGGTATCTCGATTTGTCGCAGTGCCCCGAACTGACGAACGCGGCGGTCGCGCGCCTCGCCCCGCTCGCGAACCTGCGGCACCTCGGGCTCTCGGGCTGCTGGCGGCTCACGGACGCCGCGCTCGCCGACCTCCACCCGCTGGCCGCGCTCACGTACCTGAACGTTGCGTCGTGCCCGCGGCTGACGGACGCGAGTTTGGTACACCTCGCCAAACTCCCCGCGCTGCGACACCTCGACCTGTCGCAGTGTACGAGCATCACGAACGCCGGGGTGGTTCACCTCACGGCCCTGTCGTCGCTCCAGCACCTGAACCTTCACGGGTGCTGGCGGGTGACCGACAGCGGGTTAGCGCAACTGGCAGGCGTGGGGTCAAAGAAGAGTCGATGGGCGACAACGGCCCTCAAGGACGGCTCCGCGCTTCTACACCTGACCCTCCGCCGGTGTACCCAAATCACGGACGTGGGGCTCGGGCACCTCAAAGCCCTCCACCAGCTCCAAAGCCTGGACCTGCGAGGCTGCCCCCAGCTCACCGATGTGGGCCTCGCGCATTTGAAAGCGCTGCCGAACCTGTTGCACCTGGAACTGGGCGGGTGCGAGCAGCTTTCGGACGCTGCGGTGAACAGCCTGCAAGCCGCACTGCCGAAGTGCCAGATCGACCGCTAATGCGTGTCCCTGTCTGCGCATAGTTGCCTTTGCGACGCTGACCGGAAGGTCTGTATCTTTTGTGGCACAGACCGGAATGTCTGTGCCGTAAAGGAAACAGACAGACCGGAATGCCGGTGCCGCGAAACCAACACAACTCGTTGCACTCACCCCCCGATACCGCTCAGCGGGCCGCCCCTCGCGAACAGCGCGTCCACCTTCTTTGTCACCGCCGGGTCGCCTTCGAGGGGCGGCGGCATGTGCGGCTTGAGCCGGGTGTCGATCACCAGCGAGCCCCGACAGCCCCAGTGCTTCCGGTCCGTGAACGCCCCCACCCCGTAAACGTCATTTGCGGGGTCCGAGCGCGTGAACACCGCCCACAGGAAGTTGTTTAGCGCCCGCGCAACGAACTCACTGTCGTCCACGACCACGACCAGCGGGAACGGTGCGAGCCGCTCCCCGCACGTTGCGAGTTGCGAGCACAGGAACGTCATATCCGCGTCTTCAAGTAGGAACTTGGACCCCGGGGTCCGGGAGGGTGGCCCTTTCAGCGCCAGCACGCCGGGGAGTGCAACCCGCGGTTCGCCGAACCCGTCGGGTAGCGCAAAGTCCGGCGGCACGGACACCCCGAGTTCCCGGCGCTTCGGCCCCGCCGCGGCCAGAACGAGCTTGCTGCCCGCGTTCAGGCCCAGCCCGGGCGAGTAGTCGAGTGTGTCCACCGTTGTCCGCGTCTGGAAGTGCAGATCGGTTTCAGGGTCGAACCGCTCCAGCAGGTGGCGCAAGAAGGCGCCGATGTCGTGGAGATCGAGGTCGGGCGCGTCTTCCTTCGCCACGATGAACAGGTACTTCGCCAGCGACAGTTGCCCCTGACCCAGGACCGCGTTCGCGAGCGTGAGCAACTCTTGCGGGCGCCGCGTGCCCGCGTAAGGGACGTAGCGCTCCGACCCGATCGCCAACAGCAGCGGGTGAACCCCGGCCGCGTCCACCGCGTGAACCGCGTGGAGGCCGGGAATCACGGTCGGGATTACCGGGCCGGTTAACTCGTGGATCAGTTCGCCGAAGGTGGTGTCTTCCTGGGGCGGCCGGCCCACGACCGTGAACGGCCAGATCGCGCCCGGGCGGTGGTACACGGCGTCGACCGACATTACCGGGAAGTCGTGCGTGAGGCTGTAGTACCCGAGGTGGTCGCCGAACGGCCCTTCGGGCTTGGTGCGCGCGGGGTCGATCCACCCCGAGATGACGAAATCCGCTTCCGCCGGCATCGGCAGGAATCCCCCGCTCTTGTTTTGAGGGGAGGTCGGGCGCCCGCGGACCAGTTCCAAGCGCCGGCCGCCGAGCGCGGCGGCAAATGCGAGTTCCGGCAGCCCTTCCGGGAGGGGCATCACCGCCGCGACTGCCAGGGCCGGTGGCCCGCCCACGATCACGTTCACCCGCAAGCGCTCGCCGCGCCGCACCGCCGCCGCGTGGTGAACCCCGATCCCGCGGTGAATCTGGTAGTGGAGCCCGATTTCGCGATCCGGTGCGTACTCGTTCCCGCCCAACTGCACGCGGTACATCCCTAGGTTCGATTTGGTCCAACCAGGGGAGTCTGGGTGCTCTGTGTAAACCTGGGGCAGTGTAACGAACGGCCCGCCATCCAGCGGCCAGCATTTCAGTTGTGGCAGTTGTGAAAGGCACGTGGTGTGCTTTAGAATCGGCCCGTTCCTTCGGAACTTGGGGCGCAACCGCCAGGCGAGGAGCGGTAGCTTCCAGTACCGCCACGGGCGCCGGGACAGGTTCTCGGGGGCGGTTTTCAGTTCCACGAGCTTGCGGACATCGCTCAGTGCGTCACGGAACAGGAACTTCGCCCGGTCCAGAGTGCCGAACAGGTTCGACACCATCGGGAACGGGCTCCCTTTCACCCGCGCGAACAGCAGCGCCGGCCCGCCCGCCTGGTACACCCGGCGGTGGATCTCCGCGGCTTCGAGGTTCGGATCGACCTCGTGCTCGATGCGGATCAGTTGGCCCGCTCGTTCGAGATCGGCAACCGCGGCAGACAGGTTTCGGTGGCCCATTGGGGAGTAAACTCGCTCGCTCGGATCGGCAGGGGCAAAAGAGAACCGCACCGGGGACACCCCGAATAACCCAGGGCCGGCAACCCGTGCGTTCGTGCGCGGCCCGGATATTCGGCCCCGCTCTGAACCGGTTCCACCCGCGCCCGAAGTTTCGCCGGCGGGTATCAAACCGGCTCACCCGTTTCGGTGGCCGGTGTTTGGAACCGCTGAGGATCGGGCTTATGGTAGCGTAGGAACCCTATTTCGTGTTCGGACTTGCTCGGGTAGTTGCTCCGCTCCCGGCCTCTGATGGATCGCTCGTGACACACACGTCCGCAAAAGCTCCGTTCCCGTGGATCTCGGCCGCCCTCGCGGTGGCCGCGGCCGGCAGCGCCGCGGTGTGTGCCGTCGCCGCCCCGGCGGCGCTCGCGGGCCCGCTCGTCAGTGTGCTGGTGCTCCTCGCGGCGTTCCTTGGGTGGCGCGCCGCGCTCGGCGCGCCGCCGCCCGCGGCCCCACGCCGGACCCCACACGACTCGCTCCCGGAGTCCGAGGTCCGGCTCCGGTTGCTTGAATCGGCCGTGGTCCACGCGCACGACGCCGTTGCGATCATCGAAGCGCTCCCGGGGAGCGGACCCGGGCGCTCGGTCCTCTACGTGAACGATGCGTTCTGCCGGCTCACCGGGTACGCGCGGGCCGAGGTCATCGGGCGCTCGCTGCACATGCTCCGTGGCGCGAGCACCGATCCCGACACGCTCGCCCGGCTCGCGGCGGCGCTGGACTCGGGGGCGGCGCTCCGGGTCGAGCTGCGCAACTACCGCAAGGACGGTACCCCGTTCTGGGTCGATCTGAGCGCGGTCCCCGTCCCCGATCCGGACGGGCGCCTCTCCCACTGGGTGCTGATCCAGCGCGACATCGACCGCCGCAAGGCCGCCGAGCGCCGGGCGCGCCAGACCGGGCAGCTGCTCCGCGCCATCATCGACGCGTTCCCGGGGCCGATCAGCGCCAAGGACCGCGACGGCCGATACCTGGTGATGAACCAGTTCCAGGCCGAGCTGTGGGGCGTCACCCCCGAGGCGGCGGTCGGGCGCACCGCGGCCGAACTGACCGACCCGGCCCACGGCGCGAAGACCGTTGAGAGGGACCGCGAGGTGATGACCACGTGCCGCCCGGTCCAGTTCGAGGTGCGGTCCGTGGGGCCGCGCGGGGACGACCGCCCGTGGCTCGCCAGCAAGGCCCCCCTGTGGATGCCCGACGGAATCGACAGCGAGCCGGCCGGCGCCCGCGGGGTGGTGACCGTGGCCCTCGACATCTCGGCCCTCAAGGCCGCCGAGGACGCGCTGCGGCGCAGCGAGGAGCGCTACCGGCAGCTGTTCCGCGCGGTCCCGCACCCGGTGTTCGTGTACGATACGCAGACCCTCCGCATCCTCGCGGTGAACGAGGCCGCGCTGCGCAAGTACGGGTACACCCGGGACGAGTTCCTCGCGCTTACCGTGCCCGACATCCGGGTCCCCGATTCGGGTTCGCCGTTCAACTCGGCCAGCGACAGCGGGCTGCCCGACGGGCCGCCCGCGCTGCGCCGGCACCGCACCCGGAACGGGTCCATTCTGGACGTCGAGGTGTCGTCGTTCGCCCTCAACCTGGAGGGCCGCGGGGTCAAGCTGGCCCTGGTCAACGACGTGACCGAGCGGCGCAAGGCGGAAAACGAGCTGCGCCGCAGCGAGGGGCTGTTCCGCGGCATCTTCGAGAGCACCTCAGCGGGCGTCTCGCTGACCAACGCGGGCGGGCTGTTCGTGTCCTGCAACCCGGCGTTCGCCGCGATGCTCGGGCGCACCGTCGACGAGGTGCTGAAGCTGACCCCGGCGAGCATCATCCACCCCGAGGACCTGCACGCCGAGCAGGTCCTGATGGACGAGGTGCGCGCGGGAACCCGCGACCGGTTCAGTTACTCGAAGCGCTACGTCCGGCCCGACGGGCAGTTCGTATGGGTCGAACTGTCCTTCGCCGCGATCCGCGACGCCCACGGGCAGTACGAGTACGGGCTGGGCGTGTCGGTGAACGTCACCGAGCGTCAGCTCCTCGAGGCACAGCTCCGGCAGGCCCAGAAGATGGAAGCCATCGGGCAGATGGCCGGCGGGGTGGCCCACGACTTCAACAACCTGCTCACCGCGGTGCTGGGCAACCTGTCGCTGGTGCGGCTCCCCCCGGGCGACCCGCACGCGGACCTGCTGTACGCGGCGGAGCAGGCCGCGACCCGGGCCGCCGACCTCACCCGCAAGCTGCTCGGGTACGCGCGGCGCAACCAGTTGGTGTTCGCCCCGGTCGAGCCCCGGGAGGCACTCACGGAGGTGGTGGGGCTGCTCCGCCACACGGTGGACCCGCGCATCGCGCTCACGGTGGACGTCGGGGGCGACTGCCCGGCGGTTCACGCCGACCCGACGCTGCTGGTGCAGGCGCTTCTGAACCTGGGGCTGAACGCCCGCGACGCCATGCCCGACGGCGGCGCGCTCGTGTTCACCGCCGAGGCGGTGGAACTCACGGACGCCGAGTCGTGCCCGGCCGGGTGGGACGACGTGCGCCCCGGCCGGTACGTCCGCATCACGGTCGCGGACACCGGGACGGGGATGACGCCCGAGGTGCAGGCGCGGCTGTTCGAGCCGTTCTTCACCACGAAGGGGATCGGCAAGGGGACGGGGCTGGGGCTGCCGATGGTTCACGGGATCGTGAAGCAGCACCACGGGTGGATCGAGGTCCACTCGCAGCCGGGCGCGGGAACCCGGATCGAGCTGGTCCTCCCGGTGTCGGAGATGGTCGCGACCCCGTCGCGGTCGCACGCGCAAACGCCGCTCCCGGTGCCGTTCCCGCCCCCGCACCAGCCGACCCCGACCACGATTCTGCTGGTGGACGACGAGCAGATGATCCGCGACCTCGGGGTCGCGGTGCTGACCCGCGCCGGATATCAGGTTTTGCTCGCGGAGGACGGGCAAGAGGCGGTCGAGGTGTTCACCCGCGAGTGGCAGAACATCGCGCTCGTGATCCTGGACGTGACCATGCCGCGCATGTCCGGGAGCGACGCCTCGCGGCACATGATCCGCATCGACCCGAACGTGCGGGTCCTGTTCTCCACCGGCTTCGCGGCCGACGACCTGAGTGAGCTGGACGGTTCGCAGGGGCTGTTGAGCAAACCGTACCGCCCACAGGAGTTGGTCGCCGCGGTCCGGGCCGCGCTCACGATCACCCCGCAACCGATCGGGTGAAACCGACGGATGTCGTTTCCCGTGAGCCCGGAGCCGGGGCGAGCGCACTCACCGTGCCCCGGTTCTCCTCTGCGGTCTCGGTGGGGTTCGCGCGCAGAATGGGCGCCCCGCCGGGTTCTAGTAGAACCCGCGCGCTACGAGACCGCTGCACGGACGCGCCCCAGGAACCACGGGAGCAGCGCCCCCTCCTGCCACCGCCGCAGCGCTTTGCCCGCCAGCACCGCGGCGTGCCGGGGCATGCACCGCACCCGGTCCGAACCGCGCACGTTGCGCCAGAACACCCGCTCCTCGTTACAGGACTGGCGCTCCAGCGTGCGGCGGGACGGCGTGCGGCCGTAGCTCCCCGACACGCGGTGCCACACCACGGACGCGGGGTCGTAAAGGATCTCGCCCCCGAACCGCCGCAGCCGGAACGACAGGTCCACGTCCTCGAAGTACGCCCCGAAGTGCTCCGGGAACCCGCCCGCCGCGCGCAGCGCGTCGGCCCGGTAGAACGCCGCACACGCGCTCGCGCCCCAAACAGGGTGGGCCGCGGACAGAGCGCCGGGAGCCGCCCCGGCCACCAACGGGAGCCCCGCCCCCGCTCGGTCGCAGAACTCCGCTTCGGCCCACGGCTGCCCGTGCCCGCGTTTCCGGGCGAACCCGCCGAAATCGTACTCGTCGCCGGCGGTGTCGATGAGCGGCGGCAGCCCCTGCGCGCGCCGCGCCGGGTCGTTCTGGAGCACCAGCGGCGCGACCGCACGGACCGCCGGGTCCGCGAACCACTTCAGGGCCGCATCGGCCCAACCCGCAGTGACCTCGGCGTCGTCGTTGAGCAGTTCCACCACGCTTCCCGTGGCCGCGGCGATGCCCGCGTTGGCCGCGGCGCAGAAGCCGCCGGGGCGCGGGCGCCGGAGCACCTTCACGCCCGCGAACGCTCCCGCCGTGTGCGAGACGACCGCCCCGCGCGACCCGTCATCGACGACGATCACTTCCGTACCTGGGGGCGCGAACCGTTCCACGCTACCGAGGCAGAGCGCGAGCAGATCCGGCCGCGAGTGTGAGGGGATCACAACGGTCAGTTTCAAATTCCAGGCTCCACGTCCCAGTCTGAAGACGAGCCGCACCGGGCTTCCGCCATGCGGCCCGACACACGTACCCGGTTAAAATGTCGCTTTTCCAACGAGCCGCGACAGCAAGGGAGCGGTCGCGGCTCGTTACGAAAAGTGACATTTTAACCGAGCATGTGGACGAGACGACTTTCGGACCGACGGGGTTTCGTGGATCGGGCTGCCCCACCCACAAAACCCGGTTAGCTGGTGCGCCCGTCTTGTTCGGCCGCGATGGGGTGCAGGAACGCGGCGGCGTAGCGGATGCGGGCCGCGGCCACACGCGCGCGCCCCGCCGAGATGTCGCCGACCAGGCGCCGCAGTTGCGCGAAGCACCGCGCGGCTTCGGGTTCCCCGCGGGCCTTCGCGGCGAGTTCCCGGGCGCCGGCTTCGAGCCACACCGCGCCGGAAAGCAGGTTCGCCTGCCACCCGGACCAGTGCCGGCGGGCGTAGGTCAGCAGCGCGTGGCGGGTGACGAGTCGGAGCGGCGGCGGCACCCGGCGCGCGTGCAGCGGCCAGTGGTGCGTGACCTCCAGCGCCGGGTCGAACCACACCCGCCAGCCCCTCTTCGCGGCCCGCTTGCAGAAGTCCACGTCCTCGTAGTAGAGGAAGAACGATTCGTCCAGCCCGCGGAGCTGCTCGAAGCACTCGCGGCGCACCAGAAAGCAGCCCCCGGTGGCCCACTCGACGGCCCGCTTGGCCCCGCCCGGGTTCACGTCGCACTTGCGCCTGGCGCGCGAGAGGAACAGCCCGGTGACGGTCCTCACGAACGACGGGAACGACCCCGCCGACGGCTGCGGGGTGCCGTCGCGGTTCAGCAGCCGGAACCCGATCACGCCCACATCCGGCGGGAGATCGTTACGGGCGGCCAGGCTCAGAACGTCGTCGAGGAACCCGTCGGGAACGGTAATGTCGGGGTTGAGCAGCAGCACCCACGGGCCGCCGGTGAACTTGCACCCGCGGTTCACAGCTGCCGCGAACCCGAGGTTGGCGCCGATCTTGCGGACCGAGACGCCGCGCATCTTGGCCACCCGGTTCGCGAGCGGGTGCGACGGTGACCCGTTGTCCACCACCTGGATCTCGGCGGCGCCGGTCTTGACCGCGGCCGAGTGCCGCAACTGGCGCACGAGCCGGGCGGTGTTGCGCCACTGGCAGAAGTTGACGACGACGACCGCCAGTTCGGCCGCGGGCACGTGAGCGTGGCGCGGGACGAGCGCGAGTTCGTGCCCGTGGCCGGGTGCGGCGACGGGCGCGTGCGGCGGTGTGCCGTCTGGCGGAGTAGCCAGGGCCATGTGGGTTCCTTCCCAGTGCCGGCCGCGGGTCCGCCCGCGGTCGCGAGATGATACGCACAGAGCGAAACCCGATGCAAGCGGAACCTTTGAAGGATCTTCACCGGCACCGTGCCCCCCTCCCCCGCCCCGGTTTCTCTCGCCTTGAGCCGTGAGACGCAAACTTGGGCACCCGGATCGGGGCGAGGTAATCGGTGCCCGCACCAGCTGATTCGTACCACGGGCCGGTTCATCGTTGCTGAGATGGATGTCCACGGGCCGCGCACGGGTTCCGGGTTAAAGCGCGGATCGTCGGGATCAACCGACCCGGCGCTCAGGGTGAGGCCCCTCCCGCGAGCGGCCGTCCGGCGGCACGGGGCCGCACGTTCGCGGTCGGGAACAGGCCGGACCTGGGACCCGTGTAAAAGCTCGCCTTGGTAGCACGATGTGGATACCACTGAGCGCTGCGTCGTGGGTCGCTGTCAAAGATATCCTCAACACCGAAAAGAAGATCGCCGCCGAGCCGGGCCGGTACAATTAGCACGTCGCAGAAACACGGGTGCCGAACCCAATCGTGAATGATTCCGGCGTGCCTCCCACTGACGTGCGCGGGACGGGTACCGGGTGCCCGGGTTGCCTGGCGGGCGGAACCCGCGGGAAGCTTGCCCACAGTTCCGGAGCGGACCTCACGCCGCTTGGGTCTCGAGGAACGCGAACACGATGCGGATGTCGTCGTAATTCACTTCGCCGTTGAGTTCGATGAACACCGGCTTCAGCTTGTCGGTGCCGTAGATCTCCACCGCCGCGGCCACGCGCTCGCACACGTCCTCGGGCACCCACGTGAAGATTGAAGCGGGTTTCTGCGTGCGCACGAACTCCGCCAAGTGGTCGGCGATGGTCGTGGGTTTCAACCCGGTGGCTTTAACGACCTCGCCGATGGACGCACCGGAGCCAAACAACTTGAACGAGAGCTTTTTCTCGTCGGTCGGTTTCCCGGCGGGCGGGAGCGCGGCGGGGCGCGGCCCGGGACTCAACTTCGGCAACGGCACGTTCTCCTCAAGGCCGGTGCGCAGACAGTGGGCGACGATCGCCTTCAAGAAGACCCGGCCGAACTGCTGGGCGCGGTAGTCGCCCACACCCGAGATGCGGCGCAGCGCGTCCTCGGTGGTGGGGCGCCCCCGGGCCATTTCCGCAAGGACGGCGTCGGTGAACACCTGATACGGTTGTATGCCCGCGCGCGACGCTTCTTGGCGCCGTAACTGTTTCAGCAACTCGAACAGGGCCGCATCGGCCCCGGGGGGCAGCACGAGCGACTGGACCGGCCCGCCGCCGCTGGCTTTGCGCTTCTCGCGCCGCGCCAGTTGGATCAGCCGCGGGGTGACGCGCCCGCTCATCACGTCCCAGGAGAGCGCGTTCAGCTTCAGAACCGGGTACTCGTCGCCGGCTTGCACCAGCATATTTTGCCCGATGAGCTGGTAGATCCAGTCGCGCAAATCGTTCTTCGGAACGGTTTTCAAGAGGCCGTAGGTGGTGAGTTGCTGGTGCCCGCGGCTGCGGATGATTGCGGTGTCGGCGCCGCGCAGCACGTCGATCACATGGGCGATACCGAAGCTCTCCTTCACGCGCGCCACGCACGAGAGGATTTTCTTCGCAACGGTTACCGCGTCGGGCACCTCTTGCGTGTCCCCCAGGCAGATGTCGCACGCGCCGCAGTTGGGCGCGTCGTAGGTCTGGCCGAAGTGCTGGACGAGGGCCTTGTGCCGGCACACCGCGCCGCGGCAGTAGCGAGCCATCTCGTCAAGGTGCTTGATGCTCGTAGCCACGTACTCGGGCGACGCTTGCGCCTCGTCCGCGGACTTCTCGATGATCGCCTTGAGCGAAATGAAGTCCTGTCCCGAGTGGAAGAGCACGCACTCCGACGCCAGTCCGTCGCGGCCCGCGCGGCCCGTTTCCTGTTGGTAGTGCTCGATGGTTTTGGGCATCGCGGCGTGGACCACGAACCGCACGTTGGAGCGGTCGATGCCCATCCCGAACGCGACGGTCGCGACCACGATGTCCGCCTCTTCAGCGGCGAACGCTTCTTGTGTGGCCCGGCGGTCGGCGTTCTCCATCCCGGCGTGGTACGGCACCGCGCGGTATCCGGCCGTTCGGAGGGCCGCGGTCATCTCGTCCACGTCCTTGCGGCGCAGGCAGTACACGATGCCCGCGTCGCCCTGGTGCTGCTCGATCACCTCGCGCACCTGCGACAGCAGGTCGAGCCGCGGCAGCACGCGGAAGGTGAGGTTGGGGCGGTCGAAGTTCCCGATGTGAACTTCCGGCTGGCGCAGGTTCAGTTGCTGGATGATGTCGCGCCGCACCTGTTCCGTTGCGGTGGCCGTGTAGGCGTGAACGGACGCGCGGGGGAAGAACTCGCGCAACCGCGCGAGTTGGCGGTACTCGGGCCGGAAGTCGTGCCCCCAGTGGCTCACGCAGTGCGCCTCGTCCACCGCGATGGTGTGCGTGTTCGCGCTCTGAAGCAGCCGGAAGATTTCGGTGTTCACCAGCCGCTCGGGCGAGGTGAACACGAGCCGCGTGGTGCCGGTGCGGATGCCTTCAAATGTCGCGGCGCGCTCCGCGGCGCTGAGGGTGCTATCGAGCCGGGACGCGGGAACCCCGATCCGCGTGAGCCCGTCCACCTGGTCCTTCATCAGTGCGATCAGCGGCGACACGACGACGGTGAGCCCGCCCTGGACGACCGCCGGGGCCTGGAAGCAGAGCGACTTCCCGCCGCCGGTGGGCATGACGACGAGCGAGTCGCGCTTGTTGAGAACGGCCCGGATGGCTTGCTCTTGGATCGGCCGCAGGGACTCGAACCCCCAGTGCCGCTTGACCGCAGCGAACAGTTCGGGTGGGAGTGGCGAAAGGGAGGCCACAATGAACCTCAGAAGGTATTCCGGGCGCGTATAAACATCCGTACCGTACTCGAAAACCGGCCGCCGCGTCTACCCCGGGGGCACGAGAATGTGATGCCCCGATTGCGCGAAGGCACGGCCTGGGTAATATGTGAGGGACGACAATTGCCGCTGCGGAAGAACACGCAGTGAACAATGGTAGTTTGCCAGCGTCGGTGTGGATTTGGGCGCTGGACACGCGCCGTCCCCAACAACCAGACGTCGGGTTCAAGCCGAATTTCCGAGCGGAGGGTTTGGATGAACTGGAGCGCGCGGGCGCACCGCGGCCGGACGTTCGGCTTGCTGGTCGGCGCACTCGGCGCGCCGGTCATGGGGGTCGCCATCTACCTGACCGGTGCTTCGTGGTTCGTGCCTGCGAGGTGGTGGGAGCGCGGTCTCGTTATGGCCTTGTTGTTGGGAGTTGTGATTGGTTTGGCGTGCGTCGCTCGGCTCCCGGAGTGCTTGGCGGTGCGGGTAGTCTTGGCGGGACTGTACGTGCCGGCAACCGGGGGCGGGCTCGTGGTGCTCTGGGCGCTTGCCGAGAAGTTGTGGCCGGGAAGCTGAGGGCCGGAAGCTCTGGGGGCTGTTGGCCCACCATCGCGCTGTTGCGGCGCCGTCGATATCGGGACTCCGGTTCGGAGCTCGGTACCGACGCTTTCACCGACGCCTCACGCCTGCGGACGAGCAACACGGGTGCAGAATGACCACTTGCGGTCTACGTTCGCCGTGCTAACCTGGGACTTTCAAGCACGGTCTGCCGATACCATTTCCGCAGAGGTCGTACCATGCTCCGTCCGTTGCTCGCGGCTTGGGTGGTTGTGGTGGCGGGGACGTTGGCCCCGACTGTCAGGGCACAGGACGCGGTCCTGCCGCGCGCGGTCAAAGTGCTTCCCGTGTTCTTCGTCCCCAAAGGTGAAGCGGAACCCACCGACGAACAATCGAAGTGGCTCGTCCAACACCTCGAATGGGCACAGAAGCGCTACAAGGAGCTGCTCCGCGACCAGGACACCTTCACCATCGCGGACGAGAAACTGCGGGTCTTCAAGTCCACGCGCGGGCTGTCGTACTACCGCGAGCAACCCGAAGGAGCGGCCCCGGCCCTCGTGGACGAGTTGCTAACCGATTGGAAGCTGACCCGGTTCAATTGTCCGTATGTGATGCTCGTTGTGGTGATGAACCTGAAGGACGAGTTCCCGGTCGGGGGCGGGCGCCCGCTCAACGGCGGGATCAACACCGGCGGCGGGGTCATCCAGATGTCCACGTTCGCGATGGACACGCTGCCGAACTTCCAGTCCACGCTCCAGCACGAACTCGGGCACTCGTTCGGCCTGCCGCACGTGGACGTGTACGGCTACGACATGAAGACCAACGACTCGTTCATGTCGTACAACCAGAAGCATCGTACCAAGCAGTTCGAGCCCAGCGCGACGCCCGGGAAGATGATCCCCGAAGACCTGCGCGCCCTCGCGCTCAACCGGCGGGTGTTCCCCAAGCTCAAGTTCGATCCCACGAAAGATGTGCCCGCGGGGTACAAACTGGCGCCGCGGATCATCACCCTCGGGCCGATGAAGATCCCGAACCACCCGGACCTGCCGAAGTTCGTCACCGCGTCCGGCGAGGAGTTCGGGAGCAAGGTCGCCAACCTCGCGAACGGCCCGCTCGTGCCCAACAAGAAAACGGCCGACGGCAAAGTCACCTTCAACCCCGCAACGATGTGGCAGTCGGCGAAAACGAAGACCGGGCTGGTGTCGCTCGATGTGACGTTTCCGTATGAGGTCGAGCTGACCCGGATCGGAATCCACTCGCAGCACAGCGGAGAACACAACCCGGCACTGGCCGTGCGCGTGTCGGTACAGGGGCCGAAGGAGCAGTTCCGGCGACTCGTTCAGACGAAGCTGAAATCCGCGGACGACGCGGTAACGGTTCCCAAAACGAAGGGCCGGGTGTGGCGGTTCGAACTGCAACCCGGCCCGAGCCAGTCGGTCACGCTACGCGGGCTGCGGTTCTATTCGGGGACCGATGAACTGTTTCCGCCGCAGGTGCCCGTACAGCCGTGAGCGGGGCAGCGAATGGGCATCGCACAACGAAAAACCGGTTGATCCGTTAGCCACCAAACCGAGCCACCCGTGAACGAGACGCGCAAGCCGCCGACCCCAGCGGAACTCCGGGCCGCGAAGAACAAGACCGTCCCCGATGTGATCGCGCCCGGGCTGAAGGTGCTGTTCTGCGGCATCAACCCCGGCCTGTACACCGCGGCCATCGGGCACCACTTCGGGCGCCCCGGGAACCGGTTCTGGCCGACCCTGCACCTCGCGGGCTTCACGCCGCGCCTCCTCGATCCGAGCGAAGAGCTGGAGCTGCTCCCGCTCGGGTACGGGATCACGAACGTGGTCGCGCGCGCCACCACCGGCGCCGACGAACTTCAGAAGGACGAGTACGTGACCGGCGGCGCGCTCCTGCGCGCGAAGGTGCAGACCTTCGCGCCGCGCTATCTGGCGGTTCTGGGAATCGGGGCGTACCGAACGGCCTTCGCGCGCCCGAAAGCGGTCGTGGGCCTCCAACCCGATGCGCTCGGCGAAACGCGCGTGTGGGTGCTGCCCAACCCGAGCGGGCTGAACGCCTTTTACAACCAGACTATGGTTAAACACTTTTCAGAACTGCGTGCGGCCTCCATTTCCTCAAAGAGATGATCTGGGAACCTGGCTCGGCCCAAAGAGGTGCGTGAAGGAACAGGGCTATGAGTAGAATGAAGCAGGAAGACGTTGAGAAAATTGCAACCGAGTACGCTAAGGGTCTTGAACTCGCCCCTTTCCGCATCGAGGGGAGTGAGTTCGATGATAACGACACTCCTCCGAGTTGGAGGGTGTATCTCAGCTTTTGCGAGCCTCCTACAGATGAAATTGGCTGGCCTGATGGCTTGGTCATTGACGTGAATGACCTGACAGCAGAAGCGTCTCATATCAATTCGTTGTAAGAGCCGCTGAACTCCAGCGGTTTGAACGCGGACTACCAGGGGCGGAGCTGGTGAAGGCCTTCCGCCTGCTCCGCGCCGCTACGGCCGAGTGAACTGGCTACCGCGAATTCCAGTCGTTTCGAGATGGGTGACGGAGGGCGTGTGTTTCATCTCCCCCCAACGCATTTGGGGAGCGGTCACCGCCTTGTGTTTCGACAAGGCGGTGGGTGAGGGGACGGCTCGCGCCTCGGATCGGCAATGCGGCCGGGAACCGATGCCGCTTGGCGCGATCCCGCGGAAACTTCAAGGGGGAAACGTGCTTCCCCTCACCCGCAAGCTTGTCGAAGCCGACAAGCTTGCGACCTCTCCCCGCCGAGCGGGGC
>DASWYH010000930.1:0-1516 GCA_036405095.1 Gemmata sp.
GGGCACGAGCGGCGAGTTGAGCGCTTGCGCGTGAACGAACGCGGTCACCGTCTTACCGGCTTCGGCGTCGAAGGCCCACAGGTCGATGTCTTCTCGGGGGAAGATGCGCCCGTTCGCGGTCACGGGCAGTTTGATCGTTTCGGGGAGGGGTTCGCCGCCGACTTCCTTTTCGGTCACTTCCGGTAAGGTGCCGACGACGAACACGGGGCCGCTCGCGGCACCCTGCGCGGTGTAGAGCCTCACGCGCCGCGCTCCCGTGGGGGAGTCCTTTGCGACCGTAATCGCTCCCTGGAGGTCCGCGGGGTAATCTTCTTGCTGCTGTGACTCCGGGAGGGGGAGAATCGGCCCCTCGAACCACACGCGCTTTGCGGGCTTGAGGCGCGGCGTGTGCATGATTCCCGCGCCCGTGACCTCGAAGGTGGGGGCATCGTGGAGGAACAAACCGCCGACGCGCACGTCAACCGAGGTGCCTTGCTGGGCGCCCGCCGGGAAGATGTAGCTCGCGGTGGGCGGGTTGGCGAAAAGCGTGGAGCGTTCACCGCAAAGGGCGTATAGGGCGCAGAGAGAAAACGCAAGCCGGCGGTTCATTGTCGTCCTCACTCCGCATTTTTCGCGCTCGCCCGTGGTGCGCTGCTGCCGCGGGGCTTCACACCAACTCGGACATCACCTTGCCGTTGTTGACCAGTGCGACAGGGCGCCCGTCGGGCGTGTGCGCTTCGTCTTTCGGGTCGATACCCAAAACTGTGTACATCGTCGCGAACAGGTCTTCCGGGCCGTAAGGGTCGCTCGCGGGTTTCTCGGCGCGGGCGTCGGTCTTGCCCACAACCACGCCGCCTTTCACGCCCCCACCGCCGAGAAGGACCGTGAAGGCCGGCCCCCAATGGTCGCGGCCCGCGTTCTTATTGATGCGCGGGGTGCGCCCGAACTCGCCCGTTACGACCACCAGGGTGGAATCGAGTCGCCCGCGGTCGGCGAGGTCCCGGAACAGCGCGCTGATCGCGGAATCGTAAGTCGGGAGGAGCGAGTCCTTCAGCACCGCGAAGTTGCCGTCGTGTGTGTCCCAGTTCGAGTGGTCGATGGTCACACACCGGACGCCCGCTTCCACCAGCCGGCGCGCCATGAGGCACGACTGCCCCAAGGAATGCAAGCCGTACTCCGCGCGCAGCTTGTCGGCTTCCGCGTGGATGTTGAACGCTTCCTTCGCCTGCCGCGAGGTCATGAGGTCGAACGCCTTGTCCCGAAACGCGGTGATCGCGCCCGCCTGGGCGTTCGCTTTCACCTCCGCACGCTTGTGGAAACGGTCCACGGTTTCCAGGAGCGCTTTCCGGTCGTTGAGCCGATCACTCGCGATGGCCGGGGGCGGCACCAAATCGGGAACGCTGAAGTTCGGGGCGCTCGGGTCGGCGTCGATGACGAACGGCGCGTGGCTCGCGCCCAGGTACGCCGGTCCGCCGCTCGGGTGGACCTTCGGCAGCGCCACATACGCCGGCACCGAACCCTTCGGCCCGAGTTTCTT